>NZ_JBEYXZ010000047.1:0-47804 GCF_040645305.1 Streptomyces sp. NPDC046831
GGGGGGGGGGGCCGCCGCCCCGGGCCCGCCGGGGTGCCGGGGGGCGGGGGGGGGCGCCCGGGGGCCGGCGCGGGGGGCCCGCCCCGCGCCCGCGCGGCCCGGCCCGGCCGCAGCACGCAGCCGGCCCGCGCCCGTCACGGGGAACGGCTCACCGATGCCTCAGGGGCGTGAGCTGCTCGATGTCGTACCGCTTGCGCAGTTCCTCGATCGCCGCGTGGTCCGGCGGGCCCCCGTCACCCAGGATCTCCAGCAGCTCCTCGAAGTACCGCTCGTGGTCGGGCGGCGGGGACGCCTGGAAGAACATCCGCGCCGGGGTGTCCGTCGGGTTCGCGAACGCGTGCGGGCAGCCGGGCGGCACGACGATGACCGTCCCCGGACCGGCCCGCACCACCCGGTTGCCCGACCGGGACTCCCACTTCTGCCAGTGGTCGGGGGTCCGGATCCGCGGCTCGAAGGCCAGCACGTCCAGCTCGCCCTCCAGCACGTAGAACAACTCCTCGCTGCGCGTGTGCACATGGGCGCCCACGTCGAACCCGGGCGGAACCTCCACCTCGAAGGTGGAGGCCATCCGCGAGTGCGAGCCGGTCACCTTGAAGGTCACGCGCTGGGCGGGCGTCTCCACGACGCGGCCGTGGCCCGGAGGCACCAGCAGCCCGTCGGTCGACGGCATCGGTTCCTCGATCGCGGTCATCGCACCTCACCACGTCACGGGCGGAGCCTCGGGCCCGCGGACCGGCGCGCCCGAGCCGGAGGGCGGCGGCAGGGCCCCGGCGAGTGTCTCCCGGGTCATGCCGCCCCTCCGCGGGTCCAGCGACCGAGGGACATCTCCGCGGTGATGCCGGGACCGAAGCCGGCGAGCAGCCCGCGCGCGCCGTCCTCGGCGCCGCCGTCGTCGAACAGCCGGCGCAGCGCGTCCAGCACGACGGCGCTGGCGATGTTGCCGTACTCGGTGAGCGTGGCCCGGCTGAACCGGAACGCGCACGGCTCGACCCGCAGGAACCTGCTGAGGTCGTCGAGGATGCGCGGCCCGCCCGCGTGGATGATGTAGAAGTCCAGGTCGGACGCGTTCCACTGGTGCATGTTCGCGAGGTCCTGCAGAGCCGGGGCGAGCGGTTCCATGGTGGTGGGTACCCGCTTGTCCAGCAGGAAGTGGAAGCCGGTCTCCCGGACGTCGTACGCGATCCAGTCCTCCGTCTTGGGGATCAGGTACGAACCGTTGCGTTCGAGCCGGACGCCGGTGCCGCCCGTGCCGCGGACCGCGGCGGCGGCGATGCCGTCACCGAACAGGCCGTTGGAGAGCAGGGAGCCGACGCCGAGGTCGGTGGGCTGGTAGCACAGCGAGCAGAACTCACAGGCCACGATCAGCGCGTTGGCGTTCGGGTAGGCCGTGCAGAAGTCGTGGGCCCGGTTGATGGCCGCGCCGCCCGCCGCACAGCCCAGCTGGGCTATGGGTATCTGCCGGGTGGTGCTGTCGAAGTCCATCTCGTTGATCAGCCACGCCGTGAGCGAGGGCATCATGAAGCCCGTGCACGAGACGTAGATGATGACATCGATGTCCGTGGTGAGCAGTTCCGCGTCGTCGAGCGCGCGCTGGATCACCTCGGGGACGCGGGCCTTGGCCTCGGCCTCGTAGATCTTGTTGCGGGTCTCGAAGCCGGGGTGCTCCAGGGTCTCCTCGATGGGCTGGACGATGTGCCGGGTGCGCACACCGGTGTTCTCGATCAGCCGGAGGGCCAGCGGGAGTTGTGGGTGGTCCGCGTGGCGCGAGCGCGCGAGCTCCAGCGTCTCCTCCATCGTGATGACGTGCTCTGGGACGGACACCGAGGGTCTGCACAAGGTCGCCATGCCTCGCCTGCTTTCGCCTCCGGGAGAGCCATGGCCCTCCGCTCAGAAGGTGGTCTGGTCCACCCACGATCACTCGGGAGAGCGACGATCTCTCGCCGGACTACTCCAATCCGGGGACACCCCGGCGGGGCCGGAGTGGGCCCGGGACGCTCCACGAACGGAGTACGTGAGGAGGACGGCGGCAGGGGAACCCCGGGCGGCGATCCGGGGGCGCTGCGCCGCGAAGCCGCAGGCCAACCGGCTGTCGTGGCTGGTCGTGCGGGGCGGCACCCGCCCGGCCCGGCGCCCGGCGCCCGGCCCCCGGCCCGGGTGGGTGACAACCGCCGGCCGGCCCAGGCTGCTGCATCCGGCGCAACGTACCGCCGGCCGGCCGTACCGCCGGCCGGCCGAAGCCGGCGCTCCGGTGGTGCCGCCGTGACGCGGCAATCGCGCGCACGTCGTCCCCGCGGCGGCTCGGAGTGAGGCGGTGGCCGCCGACGGGCGGCGGCCGCTCGGCCGGGCTCCGGCCACGCCCGCTCGGACGGGAGCCGAGGGGGAGGAGGGCGGTCCTTTTCAGGGCCGGACGCGGCGCGATCGAGGAACCGGGAGGCTGACGGCGACGCGAGCCGAGGCCCCGGAGCGCGATCCGCTCCGGGGCCTCCGGTCCGCGGCACGCGCCCTGCTTCCGCCGCCTTCGGGGGCGGGCCGGCCGCCGTGCCACAGTGGCCGGGCTTCGCGCCTAGCGGGAGCGGCCCGCTCCTGGACCGGGTGGCTGCTTCGCGCCTTCCGGACGGGACGGGCTGCCGGACCGTGGTGGTCGCGCCGGCGGCACTCCTGCCGCGCTCCGGCCGGTCACCGGCGTTGCGCGTCGGCGCCCTCCGCGTCCTGCGAGGGCGACGGGGCCGCGGCAGGAAGCGTCCGCGTACTAGCCGGTCTTGCCGCTGCTGTGCGCGATGCAGGCCACGTCGATGCGATCGGCCAGTTTGGCGAGTTCGATGGTGAGGGCCGCGACGGTGTCCTCGTCCAGACCCTCCTGCCCGGCCTCGACCAGACGCACCCACCGTCCGCCCACCGTGCGCAGCAGCTTGCTCACGTCGGCCGCGGCCACCTGCAAGGTACCGCGGTCGTCGACGATCAGAGGCAGAGTCACTTCGCGGTTCACAAAAAGGATCGTAGCCGCGGAAGCCTCACGCTCCGTGCCATACCGTGGTGATGTTGCAGAACTCCCGGATTCCGTGCCCGGACAGCTCACGCCCGTAGCCCGACCGCTTCACACCGCCGAACGGGAGCGCCGGGTGGGAAGCCGTCATCCCGTTGACGTACACGCCGCCCGCCTCCAGGTCCCGCACGAACCGGACCACCTCGTTCTCGTCCAGCGTCCACACGTTCGAACTGAGCCCGAACGGCGAGTCGTTGGCGGTCAGCACCGCCTCGTCCAGGTCCTCCACCCGGTACAGCGTGGCGACCGGACCGAACGTCTCCTCGCGGTGGATGCGCATCTCGGGGGTGATGCCGGCCAGGACGGTCGGGGGGTAGTACCAGCCGGGCCCGTCGGGCCGCTCGCCACCGCACAGCACCTTCGCTCCGGCACGCCTGGCATCCTCGACCAGCTCCTCGAGGTCCGCCCGCCCCCGCTCGCTGGAGAGCGGCCCGACCTCCGTGTCCTCCTCCAGCGGGTCCCCGATCCTGAGCGCCTTCATGCCCTCCACGAAGCGCTCGGCGAAGGCGTCGTAGACGTCCGTGTGCACGATGAACCGCTTGGCCGCGATGCACGACTGCCCGGCGTTCTGCACCCGCGCGGTCACCGCCACCTCGGCGGCCCGGTCGAGGTCGGCGGACGGCATCACGACGAACGGGTCGCTGCCGCCCAGCTCCAGCACCGTCTTCTTGATCACGTCCCCGGCGGTGGCGGCGACGGCCCGGCCCGCCGGCTCGCTGCCGGTGAGGGTGGCCGCCTTCACGCGGTCGTCGCGCAGGATGCCGTCGATCGCGGACGAGCCGACGAGCAGCGTCTGGAAGCAGCCCTCGGGGAAGCCCGCACGGAGGAAGAGGTCCTCCAGGTACAGGGCGGTCTGCGGCACGTTCGAGGCGTGCTTGAGCAGACCCACGTTGCCCGCCATCAGCGCGGGCGCCGCGAAGCGGACCACCTGCCACAGCGGGAAGTTCCAGGGCATGATCGCGAGCACCGGCCCGAGCGGGCGGTAGCGCACGAAGGCCCGCGAGGCGCCGGAGTCGTGCACGTCGGCCTCGGCGGGCTCCTCGTCGGCGAGCAGCTCCTCGGCGTGCGCGGCGTACCAGCGCATCGCCTTCGCGCACTTCGCCGCCTCCGCGCGGGCCTGCTTGACCGGCTTGCCCATCTCGGTGGTCACGACACGGCCGATCTCTTCCTGGTCCTCCTCCAGCAGGTCCGCGGCCCGGTTCATCAGCCGGGCCCGCTCGGCGAACGACGTCGAACGGTACGTGCGGAACGTGGCCTCGGCGAGCTGGAGCCGGCGCTCGATCTCCTCCTCGCCCATGGCCTCGTACGTCTTGAGTGTCTCGCCGTTGGCCGGATTCACCGTTGCGATGGCCATGGCTGCCACCTCCCTGGGAGCGGGCTGTGCTTCGACCTTCCCGCGCCGCGGTGGGGACCGCAACGCGTGGTCGCCTTCTCAGTGCGGGTGCTCGGCCAGCCGGTCGAGAAACGCGCTCTGGGCCTTGACGATCGCCTCACGGGCCCGGTCCAGGCCGAACCAGGCCACCCGGTCGAGCTCCGGGAACTCCCGCGTGCGTCCCGAGCGCGGCGGCCACTCCATCACGAACGTGCCGGGGACGACCGCCGCCGGGTCGAGGTCGCCCTCGACCGCCCACACCGTGACGGTCTTGCCGCCGGCCTGCCGGACCTCGCCGAGCGGCACCGCCTCGCCGTCGGGCGGCTCCAGCCCCAGCTCCTCCCGGAATTCGCGGCGGGCGGCCTCCCAGGCGGGCTCGTCCTCCTCGTACTCCCCCTTCGGCACGGTCCACGCCCCGGCGTCCCGCCGGGCGAAGAACGGGCCGCCCATGTGGCCGAGCAGGACCTCCGGGCCGTCGCCGGTGCGCCGGAACAGCAGCAGTCCGGCGCTGCGCCGGGCCCTCCGCGCCCCGGTCACGGCCGCACGTGCGGGTGCGCGGCCAGCAGGGCCTCGACCGTGTCGGCCTCGTCAGGCCGTTTGTCCTCGCGGTAGCGCAGGACCCGCGCGAAACGGAGGGTGACGCCGGCCGGGTAGCGCGAGGAGCGCTGCAGGCCGTCGTAGGCGATCTCGACGACGAGGTCCGGGCGCACGGTGACCCCCCAGCGGTGCTCCTGCACGGCGAGTTCCCCGAGCCGCTCGGTCTGCCAGGCCAGCATCGCGTCGGTCATGCCCTTGAAGGTCTTGCCGAGCATGGCGAAGCCGCCGTCGGCGGTGCGGGCGCCCAGGTGCAGGTTGGACAGCCTGCCGGTGCGGCGGCCGTGGCCCCATTCGGCGGCGAGGACGACGAGGTCGAGGGTGTGCACGGGCTTGACCTTCAGCCACGAGGCGCCGCGCCGGCCGGCGCTGTAGGGCGCGTCCAGGGACTTCACCACGACGCCCTCGTGCCCGCGCTCCAGGGTCCGCGCGAGGAACCGCTCGGCCTCGTCGGCCTCCTCCGGCCCGGACACCAGCGTCCGGCGCACCCGCAGGGGTTCCGGGACCAGCCGGGCCAGCTCGGTGTGCCGCTCGGCGAACGGCAGGTCGAGCAGGTCGCGGTCGTCGACCGACAGCACGTCGAAGAAGACGGGGGAGACGGGGACCGCCTCGGCGGCCGTCGCGACGTCCATGCGCGAGCCGACCCGGCCGGCGGTCTCCTGGAAGGAGCGCGGACGCCCGTCGGGGCCGAAGGCGATGACCTCGCCGTCCAGGATGAACCGCTCGCCCGCCAGCTTCAGGGCCGCCGACGTCACTTCGGGCAGCCGGTCGGTGATGTCGTCGAGGGTGCGGGTGTGCACACGTACCGCGTCTCCGTCCCGGTGGACCTGCACCCGGATGCCGTCCAGCTTCTCCTCCACGGCGCACGCGCCGAGCTTGCCGACCGCCTCGGCCACCGAGGAGGCGCTGTGCGCCAGCATCGGCAGCACGGGACGGCCGACGGTCAGCCGGAAGCGGTCCAGGGCCGCGGGCCCGTCGGCGAGCAGGGCCCGGGCCACCGTCTGCAGGGACCCGGCCAGCATCACCGCCCGCCGCACGTCCGCCGCGCCGGCGCCGGTGGCCTCGGCCAGCCCCTCGACGGCGAGCGCGTCCAGGGCGCCCTGCCGGACCTCGCCGGTCAGCAGCCCCCGCAGGAACCGCTGCTCGTCCTCGGTGGCCGCGGCCATCAACGCGCCGACGATCCGGGCCCGTTCGCCCTGCGAACCGGTGCCGGACACCTTGCCCAGCTCCGACAGCACGGCGTCCACCTCCCGTACGGTCAGCGTCGGCTCGGCGGCCGGGGCGACCTGCCGGCCCAGCACCTTCCACCCCACACCGATCCGCCCCTGCGGCAGGCGCCCCGCCAGATACGGGATGACGATCGGCACGTCCTCCGCCTCGGCGGCCCGGAACAGCTCCGCGAGCAGAGCGATCTTCCGGGACCGTGCCGAGGTGGCGGCGACCTCCTGGGACACACGTGCCAACCGGATCAGCAACATGCAGTCATCGTGCTACGCGGGCGGGGGCTTCACACCTGGGCGTGCCGGACGGATCCGCCCCGGGCGCACGGCGCACGGCGCACGGCGCACGGCGCGACGGCCGGCGTGCCGGACGGCCGCCTCCGGCCGCGGTGGCCGCCGTCGGCGCCGCGGCCGTGGTGGTCGCCGGCTCCCGGGAAGGCGCCGCCCGGCCCGTGCGACCTTGACAAACGCCTTTGCCGAATCTGCAATGCGGTCATGAGTACCGACGACGTGCTGGCGGGCGTGGGCCCGAGGCTGCGGCGGCTCCGCAAGGAGCGGGAGGTGACCCTGGCCGCCCTGTCCGAGGCGACGGGCATCTCCGTCAGCACCCTCTCCCGGCTGGAGTCCGGCCTGCGCAGGCCCAGCCTCGAACTGCTGCTCCCGATCGCGCGGGCCCACCAGGTGGCGCTGGACGAACTGGTGGGCGCCCCGCCGGTCGGCGATCCCCGGGTGCGCGCCGAGCCGATCGTGCGGGACGGCCGCACCCACTGGCCGCTGACCCGGCAGCCCGGCGGGCTCCAAGCCTTCAAGGTGCTGGAACCGCGGCGCAGACGCGACCCCGACCCGCGCTCGCACGAGGGCTACGAGTGGCTCTACGTGCTCTCGGGCAGACTCCGGCTCGTCCTCGGCGAGCACGACGTCGTGCTGACGGCCGGGGAGGCGGCCGAGTTCGACACGCGCGTGCCGCACTGGTTCGGGTCGACGGGGGAGGGGCCGGCGGAGTTCCTGAGCCTCTTCGGCCCGCAAGGGGAGCGGATGCACGTCCGGGCACGGCCCAGGCGCGCGTGACGGCCTGCCCCTGGTGCGTGCGCCCGGGGTGCGCGCGGCGGGCCGCGTCCGCGCCGGCGCGCGGGGCGGTCGGTACCGGCGCGCGCGGGGCACGGCGGGCCGTACCCCGCGGGTGGCGCACGGCTGCGGTGGCGGCCGGCGCCCGGCGGGCCGGCCTGCCGGCGTCCGCCGCGTGACGCAGGTAACGACGTGTATCCGCGGTATGACGCACGCGACGGTTCCCTGATCGGCAAGCGACCGCTTAGTATGCCGTCGACCCCGGTCAGACGACGCAGTCCCGTGGAGGCGGCGCATGCAGGCATGGCGAGTGCACGAGAACGGTGAGCCGAGCGAGGTGATGCGGCTCGAGGAGACCGAGCCGCCGGCGCCCGGTGCGGGCCAGGTCCTGCTGAAGGTGCGCGCCGCGAACATCAACTTCCCCGACGCGCTGCTGTGCCGCGGCCAGTACCAGGTCCGGCCCCCGTTGCCCTTCACCCCGGGCGTCGAGATCTGCGGCGAGACCGAGGACGGGCGACGGGTGATCGCCAACCCGGCGCTGCCGTACGGCGGTTTCGCCGAGTACGCCGTCGCCGACGCGGCCGCCCTGCTGCCCGCTCCGGACGCCCTGGACGACGCCGAGGCGGCCGCGCTGCACATCGGCTACCAGACGGGCTGGTTCGGTCTGCACCGCCGGGCCCGCCTGGAGGCCGGCGAGACCCTGCTCGTGCACGCCGCGGCCGGTGGCGTCGGCAGCGCCGCCGTACAGCTCGGCAAGGCGGCCGGCGCGAGGGTCATCGGCGTCGTCGGCGGCGCCGGCAAGGCCGCCGTGGCCCGCGAACTCGGCTGCGACGTGGTGATCGACCGGCGGACCGAGGACGTGGTCGCCGCGGTGAAGGAGGCCACCGGAGGCCGGGGCGCCGACGTGATCTACGACCCGGTCGGCGGCACGGCCTACGCCCAGTCCGCCAAGGTGGTCGCCTTCGAGGGCCGCATCGTGGTCGTCGGCTTCGCGAGCGGCACGATCCCCAGCCCCGCGCTCAACCACGCCCTGGTGAAGAACTACGCGATCCTCGGCCTGCACTGGGGCCTGTACAACACCAAGAACCCCGAGCTGGTCCAGCACTGCCACGAACAGCTCACCGACCTGGCCGCCCGGGGCGCGATCAGGCCGCTGGTGAGCGAGCGGGTGCCGCTGGACGGCGCCGCGGCCGCCGTCCAGCGCGTCGCCGACGGCGTGACCACCGGCCGTATCGCCGTCCTGCCCTCGCTGGAGAACGGAGCCACCGCATGACGGACACCCTGGTCGACGCGGCGGAACTGCGCCGCCGCACCCGCGAGCTGCTGGCCGCCCACCCGCCCGCGAGCACCGACCGCCTGGACTTCCTCAGGGCCCGGTTCGACGCCGGGCTCGCCTGGGTGCACTATCCCGAGGGCCTCGGCGGTCTCGGCGCCCCGCGCTCCCTGCAGGCCGTCGTCGACGCCGAGCTGGAGGCCGCGGGCGCCCCCGACAACGACCCCCGGCGCATCGGCATCGGCCTCGGCATGGCCGCGCCGACGATCCTGCGCTACGGCACCGAGGAGCAGAAGCGCCGCTACCTCAGGCCGCTGTGGACGGGGGAGGAGGTCTGGTGCCAGCTGTTCAGCGAGCCGGGCGCGGGCTCCGACCTCGCCGCGCTCGGCACCCGCGCGGTCCGCGAGGGCGACGGCTGGGTGGTCAACGGGCAGAAGGTGTGGACGTCCAGCGCCCACCTCGCCCGCTGGGCCATCCTGATCGCCCGCACCGACCCGGCCGTGCCCAAGCACCGGGGCATCACCTACTTCATCTGCGACATGACCGACCCCGGGGTCGAGGTGCGGCCCCTGCGCCAGGTCACCGGCGAGGCCGAGTTCAACGAGGTCTTCCTCACCGACGTCGCCGTCCCGGACGAGCGCAGGCTCGGCGAGGTGGGCGACGGCTGGCGGGTCGCGCAGACCACGCTCATGAACGAGCGCGTGTCCATCGGCGGCATGCGCCTGCCCCGCGAGGGCGGCATGATCGGCCCGGTCTCGAAGACCTGGCGCGAACGCCCCGAACTGCGCACCCACGACCTCCACCAGCGACTGCTGGGACTGTGGGTCGAGGCCGAGGTCGCCCGCCTCACCGGCGAGCGGCTGCGCCAGCAGCTCGTGGCCGGACAACCCGGGCCCGAGGGCTCCGCGATGAAGCTCGCCTTCGCCCGCCTCAACCAGGAGATCAGCGGCCTGGAGGTGGAACTGCGCGGCGAGGAGGGCCTGTTGTACGACGACTGGACCATGCGCCGGCCCGAGCTCGTGGACTTCACCGGCCGTGACGCCGGCTACCGCTACCTGAGGTCCAAGGGCAACAGCATCGAGGGCGGGACCACGGAGGTCCTGCTGAACATCGTCGCCGAGCGCGTCCTGGGCCTGCCCCCCGAGCCGCGCACCGACAAGGACGTCGCATGGAAGGACCTGGCCCGATGAGCGCACAGCCCGATCTGCTGTACTCGGAGGAGGAAGAGGCGCTGCGCGCCGCCGTCCGGGACCTGCTCGGCGACCACTGCGACCCGGCGGGCGTCATCGCGCGCTCCGAGTCCGGCGCCCCCCACGACCTCGCCGCGTGGAAGTCGCTCGCCGAGGGCATGGGGCTGGCCGGCCTCCTGGTGCCCGAGGAGCGGGGTGGACAGGGCGCCACGCACCGGGAGGCCGCCGTGGTGCTGGAGGAGCTCGGCCGGGCGGTGGCGCCCGTGCCCTACCTGACCAGCGCCGTGGTCGCCACCGAGGCCCTGCTGGCGTGCGAGGGCGACGAGGCCGCCGAACTGCTGTCCCGCCTGGCGTCCGGACGCGCCGTCGGCGCCCTGGCCGTCGGCCTGCACACCGCCGCGGGCGCCGCGCACGCCTCCGCCCGTGCCGAGGACGGCCTGCTGCACGGCGAGCTGACGGCGATCGCCGACGCCGCCGTGGCCGACGTCCTGCTCGTGCCGGCCGACGACGGCGCGCTCTACGCCGTGGACACGGTCGCCGTGACGGTGACCCCGCAGGTCTCCCTCGACCTGACCCGGCCCCTGGCGACCGTCACCCTCACCGGCGCTCCGGCCCGTCGCCTGGGCGAGGCGGCACCCGCCGTACGACGGGCGCTGCGCGCCGGGGCGGGGCTGCTGGCCTCCGAGCAGCTCGGTGTCGCGGAGTGGGCACTGACGGAGACGGTCCGGTACCTGAAGGAGCGCAAGCAGTTCAACCGGCCCGTCGGCGGCTTCCAGGCCCTCAAGCACCGGCTGGCCCAGCTGTGGCTGGAGGTCGTGAACCTGCGCGCCGCCGCCCGGAACGCCGCGGACGCGCTCGCGAAGGGCGAGGACGTCGACGTGGCGGTCGCCGTCGCCCAGGCCTACGCGGCGCCCGTCGCCGTCCACGCCGCCGAGGAGGCCCTGCAACTGCACGGCGGCATCGGCATGACGTGGGAGCACCCGGTCCACCTCTACCTGAAGCGCGCCAAGGCGGACTCGATCGCCTACGGCACGGCGGGCGCCCACCGCGAGGCGCTGGCCGGCCTGGTCGACCTCCAGGCCCCCTGACGCACGCCGCGCACAGGCCCGCCCGGCACCCGGGCGGGCCTGGCCGAGCCCTGTCGGGCGGACCACCCCGGCGTCGCGGGGCCCGGTGCGCACATCTGCCACGTCACCGCCGGTCGCCGGCGTTCAGCAGCCGGCGCCCGCCTCCGCCCCGCCGCCGCACGCCCCGGACCCCGCCCGGGCCGGCCGAGAGCACGGCGCCTCACAGCCGGCCCGATCCGGACGACGGGCCCCGCTCGGGCACGCCCGCGACACGAAGTGAACGGGCGGCGGCGATCCGGCCAACTCCCCGGCGCACATGGCTACTTCGGCTGGTGAGGGCTCCATACTCCCTGAAGGTCCCGTACGGCACCTCCAGGGAGGCAGCGCATGGCCCTCACCACCCGACGCAGAGCCCTCACCACCCTCGGCGCCGCCCTCACCGGCGCGGTCGCCCTGCCCGCCGCGCGCGCGTCCGCGGCCGGCGGCCACCGCGGTCCCCGGCCGCTGTGGCACGCCCACGCGCACAACGACTACGAGCACCCGCGCCCCCTCCTCGACGCGCTGGACCACCGCTTCGCCAGCGTCGAGGCCGACATCTACCTGGTCGGCGACCAGCTCCTCGTCGCCCACGACCCGGTCGACCTCGATCCGCGCCGCACCCTCGAATCCCTCTACCTGGACCCGCTGGCCGCCCGCGTCCGGGCCAACCACGGCACCGTCCACCGCGGTTGGCGCCGCCCCCTGCAACTCCTCGTCGACATCAAGACCGAGGGCGCCGCCACGTACCGGGAACTCGACCGGCACCTCAGCCGCTACCCGCACCTGTTCACGACCTACGCGCACGGACGTGTCCACCCCGGACCGGTCACGGCCGTGGTCTCCGGCGACCGCGGCGCCCGCGCGCCCATGGCGGCGCAGCGCGTGCGCCGCGCCTTCTACGACGGCCGGCTCGCCGACCTCGGCGGTCCGGCGCCCGCCTCGTTCCTCCCGCTCGTCAGCGACAACTGGACCCTCAACTTCACCTGGCTGGGCGACGGCCCGTTCCCGGACGCCGAGCGCCGCAGGCTGCGCGGCATCGTCGCCGAGGCGCACGCGCACGGGCAGCGGGTGCGGTTCTGGGCCACCCCGGACACCGCCGGGCCCGCCCGCGACGCGCTGTGGACGGAACTGCTCGCCGCCGGCGTCGACCACCTCAACACCGACGACCTCGCCGGGCTGGAGCGGTTCCTGGACGCCCGCGCACGCGGGTAGAACCACACGTTCGGCGGACACGTCAGCCGCCCCGGCCGACACTCCGCTGCGCCACACTTGCGGGCGAACGCCGCGAAGCGGGCGTGGCGGAGGAGGTTGACGATGGCCATTTCCATCTCGGTGGTGCTGCTGCTCCTGATCCTTGTGGTGGTCTTCGTCCGCAACGGCGCCCTGAAGTTCTCGCACGCCCTGGTCTGCGTCCTCCTCGGCTTCTTCCTGGCCGGTTCCAGCATGGCGCCGACCATCCACGAGGGGCTCTCGGCGACCGCGGAACTCGTCAGCAGCCTGCGCCCGTGACACTCACGAGGCGGCGGGGCGCGCCGGGCGCCGGTGGGCCCGCCGCGGTGGTCCGGCGCGCAACGAGCCGTCCGGCACGTGCGCCGGACGGCCGTCCCGCGCCCGGTGGTCAGGCGCCGACGACGCGGGAGCGCAGGAGGAAACGCACTCCTTCGGGCGCCTCCAGCGAGAAGCCGCTGCCCCGGCCGGGCACCACGTCGACGATCAGCCGGGTGTGGCTCCACACCGCGTACTGGCTGCGCGACATCCAGAACGCCACCGGCCGCTCGACGCCCTCGACCTCCAGCTCGGCGAGCAGCACGTCCGCGTCACCGGTGCGGAACTCGCCCTCCGGGTAGCACATCGGGGCGCTGCCGTCGCAGCAGCCGCCGGACTGGTGGAACATCAGCGGGCCGTGGGTCCGGCTCAGCCGCCGCACCAGGCCGGCGGCCGCGGGGGTGAGCTCGACACGCGGGAACTCCTCGTACATCGTCGCCGTCCTTCGCCGCACGGAAGCCGTCGGACCGAGACAACCGGCCCAGGGGTTGCGAGGACGTTGCAGCGGCCCGCTTCCCGGGACCCGCGCCCGCCGCTGACGGGCCGCGCCCGGAGGGCGCCCCGCACGGCCACGGGCTCGCCCGTCTCACCCCGGGTGACGCGAGCGAGCCCCGGTCGAACTCCCGAATCCGTGCGGGGCTGCGCTCAGCAGCCCCGCACGGCGCGTCCCGCCGCTAGCGCCACGAAGGGCCTGTGACCGCAGCCTGCCGCAGAGCGCAAACCCGTACCCGTACAACGCCCGTACACGACCGTTGCGGCCGGGTACATGGTTCATCTGCAGCACCGAGCGACGGCTGCACCGTGAAGCCGGCTGGTGAACGCGCGGCGGGGCCGCCCCTCATGGAGAGGGCGGCCCCGTTGCGGTGGGACGCGATCAGTCGCGCGGGTGGGTGAAAAGTCCCGCACCGGATCGCTGCCCGCGGCTACGACCGGGTGGTGCCGAAGTCCTGGGTCCAGTAGTCGCCGGGCTGTGCGAGGCCGACGCCGATCTCCTTGAACCCGCAGTTGAGGATGTTGGCCTTGTGGCCGGGGCTGGACATCCAGCCCGCCATCACCTTCTCCGGAGTGGCGTAACCGTAGGCGACGTTCTCGCCGTAGGTGCTCCAGGTGTAGCCGGCGCGCGTGATGCGGTCGCCCGGGGAGGACCCGTCGGACCCGGTGTGCGACATGTTCCGGTGCGCCGCCATGTCCTCGCTGTGGGCCTGGGCGGCCTTGGTCAGCGTCGCGTTGACGGTCAGGGGCGCGCAGCCGACCTTGCTGCGCTCGGCGTTGACCAGTTCCACGACGCGCGCGGTGGCCCCGGACGCGGTGGCCGTGGCCGTGGCCGTCGGCGTGCTCGCCGGCGCGGTGGTGGCCTTGGGCGTGCTCGCCGGCGCGGTGGTGGCCTTCGGGGTGCTCGGCGACGTGGGGGCCGAGGGGGTGGTGGCCTTCGGAGCGCCGGACGGGGCCGTGCTCCGCTCCTGGTGAGCTGCCCTCCGGTGCGGGTGGGTGGACGCGGGGGTCCGGTGCTTCGGCGCGGCGGCCTTCGCCGGCTTCGCGGAGGCGCTCGGCGTCGGCGACGCCGTCGGTGTGCCGTCCCCGCCGGTGGTCCGGTTCCGGTTCCAGTCCGAGTCGTTCCACCAGCCCTTGGCCGCGACCGGCTCGGCACGCTGGGACGGTGCGCTCCCGCCGTCCGCCCGAGTGCTGCCGCTGTTCCCCCAATCCGTGCAGGCCATGGCGACGGACGGTATCGCCACGGCGCCCACGGCGGCGGCGGCGATGACTATCCGTCGGTAGTGCTTGTCTTTGCGATGCTTGCCCATGCGTGACCTCACTCGGTAGTCGCCGAGCACCCTTCGTGCGGTTGGCTCTGTGCAGGCACGGCCTCTGAGCTGCGGAGACGTGCTGCGGATGGCCATTGTTAGAAGGGCTCCGCGGGGAGCGCAAAGGACCTCGGTACTAATGTGCTTAGTAGGCCTGCGGGGTTCTTGCCAGGGGGGTGGGGGAGTGCTGCCCCGACTGCCGCGCACCACTCAAGAGGGCTGCTGTTCCGTCAGAAGCCCCGCGTCCGGCGACAACAGGGGAGCGCGCCGATCCGGGCCCGGCCGCGAGGTCCGGCCGCGCCGGCGATGATCACAAGCCGGACAAATCCTCAATATCACCAAGGCGGCACCTACTATGCGGCCCGGTTAGTGGAGGGCGGAGGGGTGACGCATGTCACGGAGCCGTCCTGCCGCCCGGGGCGTCCGTCCTCCCGGACGGCGGCCGCCGCCGGTGGGCGTCTCGAGCCGGCGGGCCTCCGGGGTGAACTCCCCCGGAGACGGGGCGCCGAGGACGCCTCCCGGCCCGGCCCGGGCCGGGGTGCGCGCCGTGTCCCGGCGGGCCGTGCCCCAGCCGTCACGGCCGGGGCGACACCCTGGCGCCGCCTTGCGAAGTGGCCGGTTCCGCCCGCCGATTGGGAGGCGGGGAAGGGGGCGCCGGCTGACGGAGGCGCGCTCGCCCTCGCAGGGCCGTGACACGGGCGCCGGCCGGGCAAGGGGCGCGATGGGAGATTGCCGGACTGTCGTATCGTCTGGGAGGCATATTCATTCGATGACGTGATGAGGAAGACGTGGCGACTGAGAGCAAAACGCACCTTCTGGTCGATACACTGACCGCACAGCGCGACGTGTTCCTCACCCAGTGGATCAGGACGGTCGGCGACGACCTCCAGGGCCGGCTGAGCATGGCAGAGCTGGGCCGCGAACTGGGTGAGCTCTACGAGGCCATCCTCCAGGCCATGTCCGCCGGTGGACTGGACGGCCGGGCCGAGCACTTCGGCGAGGTGCGCAGCCTGCTGATCGAACTCTCCCGGGCCCGCGCCCGGCAGGGCTTCACCCCCACCGAGACCGCGAGGAGCGTCTTCGCCTTCAAGGAGGTGCTCGAGCCGTTCCTCACCGGCGACGAGCAAGGCGCCCTCGCGTACCTGCAGTTCTCCCGGCTGCTGGACGACCTCGGCCTGCTGACGACGGAAGCGTACGTCCGTACCCGCGAGGAGATCATCTCCTCGCAGGCCGAGCAGCTCCTCGAACTCTCCACGCCCGTGGTCAAGCTCTGGGACGGCGTCGTCGGCGTACCGCTGGTGGGCACGCTCGACTCGGCCCGCACCCAGGTCGTCATGGAGAAGATGCTGCAGACGCTCGTCGACACCAACTCCACGCACGCGATCATCGACATCACCGGCGTCCCGACCGTGGACACCCAGGTCGCCCAGCATCTGCTGAAGACCGTCGTCGCCGCCCGCATGATGGGCGCGCAGTGCACCATCTCGGGCATCCGTCCGCAGATCGCCCAGACCATCGTGGCGCTCGGCATCGAGTTCGGCGACATCCCCACCAACGCCTCGCTCTCCGACGCGCTGCGCCAGGCGCTGAAGGAAGTCGCCCAGGACGCCGAGGACGACTCGCGGGGGCTGCTGTGACCGACCGCGTCCCCGTTCTCAAGATCGGCCAGACCCTCCTGGTCTCCATCCAGACGGACCTGGAGGACCAGATGGTGATGGATCTCCAGGAGGACCTGTCCCACCGCATCGTCGAGACCGGAGCCAAGGGCGTCGTCATCGACATCTCGGCCCTGGAGATCGTCGACTCCTTCGTCGGGCGCATGCTGGCCACCAACGCCTCCATCTCGCGCATCCTCGGCGCCGAGACGATCGTGGTCGGCATGCGGCCCGCCGTGGCCATGACGCTCGTCGAGCTCGGGCTGTCCCTGAAGGGCGTGCGCACCGCCCTCAACCTGGAGCGCGGCCTGAAGCTGCTACGGCGTCTGAGCGCAGGCCGCGCATGAAGGACTACGGCGAGGGCGCCTCGGTCGAGACCGTCCCCATCGTCAGAAGCGGCGATGTCGTCACCGCCCGCCAGGTGGTGCGCACCCTCGCCCAGCGCAGCGGCCTGTCCCTGGTCCACCAGACGAAACTCGTCACGGCGGCCAGCGAACTCGGGCGCAACATGCTGATCTACGGCGGCGGGGGCGTCGTACGCGCGGCGACCGTGGTCGACGGCGGCCGCCCCGGCGTCTTCGTGGAGTTCAAGGACGAGGGCCCGGGTATCGAGGACGTCGAGCTCGCGCTGACGGACGGCTGGACGTCGGGCAACGGCATGGGACTCGGACTCAGCGGCGCCAAACGGCTCGTCGACGAGTTCGACATCGAGTCCGGGGCCGACGGCAGGGGCACCACCGTGCGCATAGTGAAGTGGGGCCGGTGAACGGCACTCTCGTCGCCGAGGCCGGTGACGTGTGCTGGCTGCGCGCCGACGTCGCGCTGGCGGCGTCGGCGCGCCGCCACGCGGGTCAGCTCGCCCGCGGCATCTGCCTCCCCGAGGAGCGGGTGGCGCGCCTGGAACTGTGCGTCACGGAGATGGCGACCAACCTCCTCAAGCACGCCCAGGACGGCTCCCTGGCCCTGCGCGTGGTGCGTGCGCGCGGCCGCGCCGCCGTGGAGTGCCTGTCCCTGGACGACGGTCCCGGCATCGACGACGTCCCGAGGGCACTGCGCGACGGGACGTCCGCCTACGGCAGTCTGGGCATCGGCCTGGGTGCCATCGGGCGGCTCGCCGACGTCTTCGGAGTCCACTCCCTGCGCGGGCGCGGCACGGTGGTGTACGCACGCTTCTGGGCGGAGGAGCCGGCACCGGCACCCGGTCCGGTGGACACCGCCGGGCTGACCCGCCCGATCAGCGGCGAACAGGTGTGCGGCGACACCTGGGCCGTACGCAGGCCGAGCGAGGGGGGTTCCGACGCCCTGCAGCTGCTGATGTGCGACGGGCTCGGGCACGGCCCGCTCGCGGCCCGGGTCGCCGACCGGGCCAGGGAGGCCTTCCGCGCCAGCCGTCACACGAGCCCGGCGGCCGTACTGCAGGACGTGCACCACGGCCTGCGCGGCACCCGGGGCGCGGCCGTGGCGATCGCCCTGATCGACCTCGTCGGCCGGCGGGTGCATCTCAGCGGTGCCGGGAACATCACGGCGCTGGTCGGTGCGGGCGACACCCGGACCGGACTGCTGTCCATGCCGGGCATCGTCGGACTGCAGCTGCCCCGCCCCCGCACCTTCGAGGCGGCCTTCCCGCCCGGTGCCGCCCTCGTCATGCACTCCGACGGCCTCAGCGAACGCTGGAAGCCGGCGGACTTCCCCGGCCTGTTCACGCAGGACGCCTCTCTGGTCGCCGCGCAGATCCTCAACCAGGCCGCGGTCCGCAGGGACGACGCCGGGATCGTCGTGGCCGTGCACAGGCAGCCATGACCACCGGAGCGTCCGTGCACGAACTGATCACGATCGCCCTCCGGGAGGGGGGCGACGTGGTCACCCTGCGCCGGTGCACGCAGTCGGCGTGCCGGGCCCTGGGCCTGACGGGCAGCTCCCTGGTCCGGCTGACCACTGTCGTGAGCGAGGCCGGCGAGCATCTGCTGGGCGCCGCGGGGCTCACCGCGCAGCTCTGCCTGGAGGAGACCGACGCGGTCGTGGTGGCCGTCCGCTTCGGCTGGCGGGAGGCACGCCGGCCGCCGTCGACCCTGCTCAGTGCCGCCAAGCGGCTGCTCGACGACAGCCGCCTGCGGTCCGCGGACGGCGGCGGCCGGCACGAACTCCTCCTCGCCCAGCGCACCCCCACGCCGACCACGTCCGTCGGGGAGCTGGCGACGGAGGTCCGCGGCAAACTGGCCGGCGCCGACACGGCAGCCGACCTGATCGAGGCCCTGCGCACCCAGAACCGCCAGCTCCTGGCCGCGCTGGAGGAGTCGCAGTCCCAGCAGGACGAGCTCCAGCGGCTGAACGCCGAACTGGAGGAGACCAACGCCGGCGTCGTCGCGCTGTACTCGGAGCTGGCGAGCGAGCTGGAGGAGACGAACAGCGGGGTCGTCGCCCTCTACGCCGAACTGGAGGACAAGACCCGCCAGCTCGAACTGGCCCACGCGTACAAGACCCGGTTCTGGGCCAGCGTCAGCCACGAGCTCCGCTCGCCGGTGAACTCCGTCATCGCCCTGGCCCGGCTGCTGCTGGACTCCGGAGCGGATCCGCTGTCCGACGAGCAGCGCCAGCAGGTGGCACTCGTCCAGGCGTCGGGCAGCACCCTGCTGGCCCTCGTCGACGAACTGCTCGACGTCGCCAAGGCCGAGTCCGGGCGGCTGGAACCGCATCCCGTCGAGGTCGACCTGCGGTCGGTCCTGCACCAGTTGCGCGGCACGCTGCGGGGCACCGCGCAGCCCGGGGTGGGCCTGCACATCCCGGACCACATCCAGTGGGGCCCCCTGGTCACCGACGAGGTCATGCTCACCAGGATCCTGCGGAACGTGCTGTCGAACGCCCTGAAGTTCACGGCCGAGGGCTCGGTGACGCTGGACGTCAGCGAACAGCAGGACGAGGAGGGCGACGGTTCCCGTTTCGTCTTCTGCGTCCAGGACACCGGCGTCGGCATACCGGCCGCCGACGTCGAGCGGGTCTTCGAGGAGTTCTACCAGGTGCGCGGACCACACCAGCGCGGCCGGTCCGGCACCGGTCTCGGGCTCCCCTACGCCCGCAGGCTGACGGAACTGCTGAACGGCAGCCTGGCACTGGACAGCGAAGCCGGTCACGGCACCCGCGTGACCATCGAGATCCCCGCCCGCCCCGTCCGGCCGGCGGCGGAGGACACGACCGCCGCCCCGGCACCGGGCGGGGCGGCGGACGCCGCGCAGCCGAAGGCGGTGCGCGCCGGCGGCACGACGGCGGAGCGGGCGGCCGGGGGCCGGCCCGCCGCGGCCGGCCTCCGGGTGGGGTCCGTGGTCGTCGTCGACGACGACGAGGCGTTCCTCGCGGGATTCCGTCCCCTGCTGGACGGCCTCGCCGAATCCGTCACCGTCCTCACCGACAGCAGCCGGGCGGTCGCCACCGTCGAGTCCCTGCAGCCCGACGCCGTCTTCCTCGACCTCAACATGCCCGGTGCGGACGGGTACGAGGTCCGGCAGGCGCTCGCCGCCCGTCCTTCGACGGCGGGTGTGCCCGTCATCGTCCTGACCGCCCTGGAACCCGCCGACGTGGACCGCTCACGCCTCGCCCGGGTCCACGTCGTGCTGAACAAGTCCCGCCTCACCGCCGAGGACCTCGCCGCCGCCCTGAGGCGACGGCACGACGCACCGTCCGCGCCGCAGGCGCCCACCAGTGTCCCCCCGATGTTGTCCAGGGCCCCCGAGGAACATCGATGACCCAGCCAACCGACATGGATCACAGTCCGGCGCACATCCTGGTGGTGGACGACGCCCCCACCAACCGGTACGTGCTGGCCACGACCCTGCGCCGCGCCGGACACGAGGTCACCGAGGCCGAGGACGGCACGCGCGCGCTCGAACTGCTGGACCGCCCCGGCCCGTTGCCGGAGGTCGCCATCGTCGACGTACGGCTGCCGGACATGACCGGATTCGAGGTGTGCGAGCACATCAAGAACAACCCGGCCACCGCGACCGTCCCCGTCATCAACATCTCCGCCTCCGCCGTCACCGTCAACGACCGGGCGCAGGGGCTCTACCGCGGAGCCGACGCCTACCTCGTCGACCCCGTGGCCCCCGACGAACTGCTCGCCACCGTCACCGCCGCCCTGCGCTACGCCCGTGCCCGCCGCCACGCCGAGCTCCTCGCCGACCGGCTGCACCTGCTCAACCGCGTCACCCTGGCCCTGTACAGCGCGTCCGACGCGCACGAACTGGTCAGAGTGACCGCCGAGGGAGCGGCGGCCATCCTCCGGTGCAGCGCGGCCGCGCTGCTCACCACGCCCCAGGGCAGCCCCCTGGTGGCCCACACCTGGCAGGACCAGGACGGCTCCGCGCGCCCCGGCGAGCCGCAGGTCCACTCCACGTCCGCCTGGCCGCAGTGGCGTGACCACTCCGGCGCCCGGAGCACCGCGGAACACGGATCCGACCTCCCGTGCCTTCCGGCCGGCCTGAAGGACCCGGCGCGACGGCGCACCGTCATCGGCCGCGCCAAGGCCGAACGTCCGCCGGTCGTCATCATCACGTCCGCGGACGCCGTCACGACGCCCGACGACGAGCAACTGCTGGTCCAGCTCACCCAGGCGAGCGCCCTGGCGCTGGAGGCGCTGCGCAGCTACAGCGAGGAGCACGCCCTGGCCCTCACCCTGCAGCGCAGCTTCCTGCCCGAGAGCCTGCCCGAGACCGCCCGCGCGGACCTGGCCGTGCGCTACCTGCCGGCCAGCGCCCGGGCGGAGATCGGCGGGGACTTCTACGAGGCGATCACCACACCCGCCGGTCTGGTCGTCGCCGTCGGGGACGTCGCCGGGCACTCGCTGGACGCGGCCATGGTGATGGGCCAGGTGCGCCACGCGCTGCGCGCCTACGCCGTGGAGGGCCACCCGCCGGAGGTGATCCTCTCCCGGCTCGACCACCTGCTCACCTCCGTGGAACCCGGCGCCACGGTCACGCTCTGCGTCGTCCTGATCGAGTTCGGCTCCAACACCCTCCACGTCGCCAACGCGGGTCACCTGCCGCCCCTGCTGCGCAGCCCGGACGGCACGACGCAGTACCTGCGCGAGCACGGCCCCCTCCTCGGGCTCGGCCTGCCGCACCCGCCGGCCCGGAAGGTCGACGCCGCGCCCGGCTCCCTGGTCCTCCTGGTCACGGACGGCCTGATCGAACGCCGTCACGAAGACCTCCAGCACTCCCTGTGCACCCTCGCCGCCGTGGCCGGCGAGGCGCCCGCGGACCCCGAGGAGGCCTGCGCGCACGTGCTGGACCGCCTGGTACCGGACGGCGGCGACGACGTGGCGCTGGTCGCCGTGCGCCTGAACGACGCCCACCCGGACTGACCGGCTCCGCCGGCCGGCTGCACCGGGGAGCCGGGCCGCGGAACCCGGTCGGAGCAGGCCCCGGACTCGCCGGGGGACGGCGATGCGGGCCACTCGCCCCCGGTGGACCCGGCTGCTCCGGACAGCGCCGCACGGACGGCCGGCCGCCGTCCCGGCCACGGGAAGCGGCGCGAGCGGGACCGCGCGGGCGGGCTGCCCGGATCAGGGTTCGGGACGGGACGGCCGGCCGAGGTCCGCGGGGGGCGGCGGGGTCAGTCCGCCTTGCCGTCCGGGACGATGACGAGCTTGCCCCGGACATGGCCCTGCTCGCTGGCCCGGTGCGCCTCGGCGGCCTCCTGAAGGGAATACGTGGCCGCGATCGGCACGGTCAGCTTCCCCTCCGCCGCCAGCGCCGCCGCCTCGCCGATCCGCCGGCCGGCGCCCTCCGCGTCGGCGGAGATCATCCGCACTCCCAGTCCGGCGGCGGAGAAGTCGGCGATCGTGACCACGCGGTCGGGACCGCCGGCCACCTCGATGAGCGCGGGCAGCGAACCGCGCCCGGAAGCGTCGAGTACCGCATCGACGCCCTCCGGGGCGACGGACCGGACCCGGTCCGCGAGGCCCGTTCCGTACTCCACCGGGGTCGCGCCGAGCGAGCGCAGGTACGCGTGGTTGGCCTCCCGCGCCGTTCCCACGACCCGGGCGCCCCGCAGCACGGCCAACTGGACGGCCACCGTCCCGACACCGCCCGCCGCGCCGTCGATCACGATCGTCTCGCCGTCCCGCAGCTTCAGCTCGTCCAGGGCGTGCAGGGCGGTGTTGGCGGCGACCGGAAGGGCCGCGGCCGTCTCCCACGGCACCGAGGCGGGCTTCCTGGTCAGCGTCCCGGCGCTGACGACCACCGCCTCGGCGTAGCCGCCGAAGCCGATCGAGCCGAGCACCTCGTCACCCACGGCGAACCCGGTGACGCCGGGTCCGACCGCGTCGACCACCCCCGCCACGTCCCCGCCCGGCACCACCGGGAACTCGACCGGTAAGAAGGACGCCGCGGCGCCGCTGCGGATCTTCCAGTCCAGAGGGTTCACGCCCGCGGCGCGCACCGCCAACCGGACCTCGCCCGCTCCCGGGACGGGAAGAGGACGTTCCACCACCTGCAGCACCTCGGGAGCGCCGTATTCGGAAAAGGTGACAGCTCGGTAGTTCGCCTGCATGGACTTCCTCCTGAAAGGGCTTGACTGACGGCGTCGGAGCATAGCAACTCCGGTTGTACGCACAGTGGTTGACAGTTCCGAAGCCGCCAGTGGAGCGGTGAGTGTTCCTTGAGCAAGTGACTAGCGCCGCACTCGACCGTGGTCAGCGACAGGACCACACGCGACCGGCCGAGTCCTGAAATAAGAGGAAGACTTCTCATGGTAGACACAATGAGTCCCGCCTCTACGGCAAGGACGCCGCCCCGCAGCGGCGGGACACCGCCGCCCGTCACGGTCCGGCCCGGCGATCCGCGCTACGACGACCTGGCGCTGCGCCGCCGCAACGAGCGCTTCACCCAGCGGCCGGCGTACTTCCAGCTGGCCAGGACCACCGACCAGGTGGTGGCCGCGGTGAACGAGACGGTCCGGTCCGGACGGCCGATTTCCGTACGCAGCGGCGGGCACTCCATGGAGAATTCCGTGGGTGAGCACCCGGACGGCGTGGTCATCGACATGGCGGGAATGAACGCCGTGTATTACGACCCGGAAGTCCGGGCCTTCGCCGTGGAGTCGGGCGCGACATTGGGGGAGGTGTTCCGTCTTCTCTACCTCAATTGGGGTGTCACCATTCCGGGCGGCTGGTGCCACTCCGTCTGCGTCGGCGGCCACATCCAGGGCGGCGGTTACGGGGCCCTGTCCCGCAGCCTCGGCTCGGTGGTGGACTACCTCCACGCGGTGGAGGTCGTGGTGGTGGACGACACCGGCTCCGCCCGGGCGGTGGTGGCCACCCGCGATCCCGAGGACCCGCACCACGACCTGTGGTGGGCGCACACCGGCGGCGGCGGGGGCAACTTCGGCGTGGTCACCCGGTACTGGCTGCGCTCACCCGGCGCGGAGGGCGACGATCCGGCGACCCTGCTGCCCAAGCCCCCGGCGTCCCTGCTCAGCGGGGCGATCATGTGGTCCTGGGCCGATCTGCCGCGGGACGCGTTCCGGCGGCTGATGCACAACCACGCCGCCTGGCACGAGGCCAACAGCGGCCCCGACAGCCCCGGCCGGACCCTGCACTCGACCCTGATGATCACCTGCCGGGGAGAGCAGGACACACCGACCGACGTGCTGGTCTTCGCGATGCTGGACGGCAGCCGGCCCGACGCCCGCGCCCTGATGGACGGGTACCTGGACCGCCTCGCCGAAGGAGTCGGGGGCATCCGCCAGGTCGGCGAACCGGCACCGTGGCTGCACGCCGTCATCCCGCACGACGTGGACGCCGACTCCCAGCGGGGCTCCGAGTACGCCCGCTACAAGGGGAAGGCCGGCTACCTGCGGCGCGGGTACACCGACCGGCAGATCGACGTCCTGTACGACCACCTGACCGAGCCGCGGCCGCACCTGGAGATCGGCAGGCTGTGGCTGGTCTCGTACGGCGGAAAGGTCAACGCCGTCGCCCCGGAGGCGACCGCACTGGCCCAACGGGACTCGATCCTGAAGGCGGTCTACACCGCCACCTGGACCGACCCCGCGCACGACGCGGAGAACCTGGACTGGCTGCGCCGCTTCTACCGCGACGTCTACGCGGACACCGGCGGAGTCCCGGTCCCCGGCGAGGTCAGCGACGGCACGTACATCAACTACCCGGACACCGACCTCGCCGACCCCCGCTGGAACACGTCCGGAGTGCCCTGGCACTACCTGTACTACAAGGACAACTATCCGCGGCTGCAGCGCGTCAAGAGCCGGTGGGACCCGCTCCACGTCTTCCGGCACTCCCTGTCCATCCGTCCCGCAGAACCCGGAGGAAACGCATGACGAGCACCGACGCCGGCCACACGGAGATCGAGAGCGCGGTGGGCGAGGTCCTGGACCGTCTGCAGCAGACCTGGACGGCCAACGACCCGGACGCGGTCGCCGACCTCTACACCGAGGACGCGACACTGGTGATGACGGGGGTGTTCCTCAACGGCCGGGAGGACATCCGCAAGTTCATGGCCGACGCGTTCGCCGGCCCGCTGGTCGGCAGCCGCCCGCACAACGTGCCGCGGCTGATCCGCAGGGTCGGCGCCGACACGGCCGTCGTCAACAGCGACATCGGGATCGTCCTCGCCGGCAACGACGGCGTCGCCGAAGGCGACGAACGCGTGGCCACCTGGGTGCTGACACGGCGGGACGGCCGCTGGCTGATCGCGGCCTACCACAACTGCCCCGTCGGCTAGGAGCCGCCGCCCGACGGATCATGCCGAGACGCGGGGCCACCCGGTCCGTGAGGTGCCGCCGGTTCCCTCCGACTCGATCCGCGGACACTTCCCGAGCACCCCCCTCGTGCACCACGGCGCGCCCCCTCGTGCGCCGTGGTGCACTCCCGTCCCGGGCCGCCGGACCCACACCCGTGCGGCCGCGCCTCGCCCCCGGAGCCGAGAACCATGCAGGTGCGCAAGCTCGCAGTGCAGGACGCGTACGAACTCGTCCCGCCGACGTTCCCCGACCGGCGCGGTGTCTACTGCGCCCCGTTCCAGGCCGCCGTGCTGGCCGACGTGCTCGGGTTCACGCCCGCCTTCGTGCAGGTCAGCCACGCCGTGTCGCACCGGGGCGCGGTGCGGGGCCCGCACTACGCCGACGTCCCGCCGGGGCAGGCCAAGTACGCCTTCTGCACGCAGGGATCGTTGCTGGACTTCGTCGTCGACGTCCGGGTCGGCTCCCCGACCTTCGGCGCGTACGACACCGTACGGCTCGACGCGACCGGCTACCACGCGGTCTACCTGGCCGAAGGACTGGCCCACGCGGTGATCGCGCTGGAACCCGGCACCACGCTCACCTACCTGACCTCCACCGGCTACAACCCGGCCGCCGAGCACGGCATCGACCCGACGGACCCGGACCTCGGCCTGCCCCTGCCCGAGGGCCTGGAGCTGATCCTGTCCGACAAGGACCGGTCGGCGCCGTCCCTGGCCCGGGCCCTCGCCGAAGGCCGGCTGCCCCGCTACGAGGACTGCCTCGCGCACTACGACCGGCTGCGCCGAGCCGCCCCGCCCGCCTGAGGCACGCTGCCCACGACCGCTCCGCGCCCCGTCCACCGTGCCGGCAGGGCAGGACCCGCCCGGCGTGGGTGCGGTGTCGCAGCGCCGCCGCGCTGTGCCGGCCGCTCAGCGCGGGCGCGCTCGGCGGATCCGCACACCGGGCCAGGTCGGGCTCGCCCACCGTGCCGATCAGTACCGGGCCCGTCCAGCCTGCCGGCCGAGCCGGTTCCGCCCCAGCGCGTGCGCGGTCGGCGGATCCGTGCAACCGGCCAGGTCTCGCCCCGTTCACCCTGCCGGCCTTCCCGGCGCGGGCGCGGGCGCGGGCGCGGCGCGGTCCGGTGACGGCGCCCGGCCACAGGGCGGGCGCACCACCGCATTCCGCGGTCCGCGCCGGGCGGGCCGCCGCGACTCAGGCCCGCTGAGCGGCCCGGTCCTCGCCGGCACGCTCCGCGCGCAGGGCCGCGGTGACCTCCGGGAGAGCCGCCGGCCACGGCCGCGGCGCGGGCAGTCCGGACGCCGTCCACGCACCGACACCCAGCACCGAGTAGGCGGGTCTCGGCGCGGGACGCCCGAACTCGGCCGACGTGCACGGCCGCACCCGGCGGGGATCGGCACCGAGGTGCTCGAAGACCGCGCGCGCGAACTCGTACCAGCTCGCCCGGCCGGTGTTGACGTAGTGCAGCAGCCGCTCGGCCGGGCCGGCGCCCCCGGCGACGCGCCCGGCCAGCGACAGCAGGCTCGAGGCCAGGTCGGCCGCCGAGGTGGGGGAGCCGGTCTGGTCGTCGACCACCCTCACCTCCTCGCGTTCCCGCTCCAGCCGGGCCATGGTGCGGACGAAGTTGACGCTGTGCGTGGAGTACACCCAGGCCGTCCGGACCACCCAGGCATCGGCGCCGGAGCCGAGGACGGCCCGTTCGCCCGCGAGCTTGGTGCGGCCGTAGGCGTTGAGCGGGTTCGGCGGGGCCGACGCCTCGTACGGCTCGCCCGCCGTGCCGTCGAAGACGTAGTCCGTCGACAGGTGGATGAGCGGCACGTCGTGCTCCCGGCACGCCTCGGCGAGCTGCCCCGCACCCAGGGCGTTCACCCGGAACGCCCGCCGCTCGTCGGTCTCGGCGGCGTCCGCGTCGGTGTAGGCGGCCGCGTTGACCACCACGGGCGGCAGACCGAGCTCGCGCGCCGCGGCGGCGAACCTGCCGAGCGCGGCCGCCGTGGCCTGCGGATCGGTGATGTCCACCTCGTGCGACCCCGGCGCCACCAGGACGTTCCCCGGCGGGCACGCACGGGCCAGTTCGGTACCGACCTGGCCGCTGCCACCCGGTACCCAGATCGCCGTGGTCATGATGCCTCTCGGGTCGCGGCGGCGGCCGCACCGGCGGCTGCCGTGCGGGCCTTCAGCGGTTCCCACCAGGAACGGTTCTCCGCGTACCAGCGCACCGTGTCGGCCAGGCCGGTGCACAGGTCGATCCGGGGCCGGTAGCCGAGCTCCGTCCGGATCCTCGTGTCGTCGATCGAGTACCGCAGGTCGTGGCCGGGCCGGTCGGGGGCCGGCCTGACCGCGTCCTGCCAGTCGGCCCCCAGCTCCCGCAGCAGCAGGGAGGTGAGCTCGCGGTTGGTCAGCTCCGTCCCGCCGCCGACGTGGTAGACGCTGCCGGGCCGTCCGCCCTCCGCGACCAGCTGGACACCGCGGCAGTGGTCGTCGACGTGCAGCCACTCGCGGATGTTCCGGCCGCTGCCGTACAGCGGCACCGTGGCACCGTCGAGGAGGTTGGTGACGAACAGCGGGATCATCTTCTCCGGGAACTGGTACGGCCCGTAGTTGTTGGAGCACCGGGTGACGCAGACGGGCAGGCCGTACGTCCGGTGGTAGGCCAGGGCGAGCAGGTCCGCGCTCGCCTTCGACGCGGAATACGGTGAGCTGGGGTCCAGCGGCTGGTCCTCGCGCCAGGACCCCTTGGTGATCGACCCGTAGACCTCGTCCGTCGACACCTGGACGAACCTGCCGACACGCGCATCCCGGCAGGCCCGCAGCAGCGTGTGCGTGCCCTCCACGTTCGTCCGCACGAACTCCGCCGCTCCGGTGATCGAGCGGTCCACGTGCGACTCGGCGGCGAAGTGCACCACCACGTCGGTCCCCGGCAGCAGGTCGTCCAGCAGGTCCGCGTCGCAGATGTCGCCGACGACCAGCCGGAGTCGCTCGTCGTCGGCCACCGGTGCCAGGGCGGCCTCGGTCCCCGCGTAGGTGAGTTTGTCCAGGACGACCACGGCGGCCCCGGCGAACGCCGGGTACGCACCGCCGACGAGCCGGCGCACATAGTGCGATCCGATGAACCCGGCACCGCCGGTCACCAGGATCCGCAGCTGTCGCGACATCCGTGCCCCGCCTCCCCTCAGCCGGCCTGCGCCGCGGTCATCACGTACTGGCCGTATCCGGAGTTCTGCTGCTTGCGCCCCAGCGCGTAGCAGGAGTCCGCGTCGATGAACCCCATCCGCAACGCGATCTCCTCCAGACAGGCGATGCGCACGCCCTGCCGGTGCTCCAGCACCTGCACGAACTGGGCGGCGTTGAGCAGGCCGTCGTGCGTCCCGGCGTCCAGCCAGGCGAAGCCGCGCCCGAAGGACCTCAGCCGGGCCCGGCCCTGGGAGATGTAGACCCGGTTGACATCCGTGATCTCCAGCTCGCCCCGGGCCGAGGGGGTGAGCCCGCGCGCGATCTCGACGACGTCGTTGGTGTAGACGTACAGCCCGGTGATCGCCTCGGAGCTCTTCGGCCGGGCCGGCTTCTCCGCGATGTCCACCAGGCGGCCCTCCGCGTCGAACTCGGCCACCCCGTACCGCTGCGGGTCGCGCACCGTGTGGCTGAAGAGCGTGCAGCCGATCAGGTCCCGGATGCTCGTCTGCAGCAGCTCGGACAGGCCCTGGCCGTAGAAGATGTTGTCGCCCAGGATCAGGGTCACCGGATCGGCGCCGATGAAGCGGGCACCGATCCGGAACGCGTCGGCGATGCCCGCCGGCTGCGGCTGTTCCGCGTACCTGAGGTCGAGGCCGAGTTCGGACCCGTCGCCGAGCACCTGCCGGAACAGCGGCAGGTGCGTCGGCGTCGAGATCACGAGGATCTCCCGCACGCCGCCGAGCATCAGCGTCGACAGCGGGTAGTAGATCATGGGCTTGTCGTAGACCGGCAGGAGCTGCTTCGACATCGCCATCGTCAAAGGGTGCAGCCGGCTGCCGGTGCCTCCGGCGAGGATGATCCCCTTCATCGTCCAGCCGTCCTGACGGGTCAGCGGAAGTCGTCGGCGTGGTCGAGTGCCCACTGCCGGTACGGCCGGCCGGGGCTGCCGATCAGCTGCCGGCGCTGGTCGATCACGGGCACCGGCCGCTTGTTCCACGTCTCCAGGTACCGCAGCAACTGGTCGACGACCTGGCTGCGGCCCCACCGGCTCAGCGTCTCGCGGTACTGCTCGGGCTGGAGCTCCTCGAACCGGACCGGCCGGCCGATGGCCTCGCCGATCAGGGCGACCTGCTCCCGCTGCGTGACCGGGGTCGGCCCGCTCATGGCGTAGGCGACGCCGGCGTGCCCGTCCTCGGTGAGGGTGAGCGTCGCCACGTCGGCGATGTCGTCCTCGTGGATGGGGGCCGCGTACGCCTCCGGGTACGGTGCGCGCACCACCCCGGCCGTGCGGATCGACTCGGCCCACTGCAGGGTGTTGGTGGAGAACGTGCCGGCGCGCAGGAACGTCCACGGCAGCGACGACTGGCCCAGCGCCCGCTCCACCTGGACGTGCAGCTGCGCGATCGGGTTGGTGTCCGCGTCCAGGAAGGTCAGGGACCGCGTCGACAGGAAGGTCACGTGCTCGATCCCCGCGTCCTCCAGGATCTCCACCTGCGCGCCGGCGGTCTCCGGCTTGGCGTACAGGAAGACCTTGGAGACGCCGTCGAGGGCGGCGGCGAGCGTCTGCGGACGCGCCAGGTCGACCTCGACGACCTCGGCGGCGCCGTCGAAGGAGGTGTTCGCCGGGTCGGAACTGCCGATGCGCACCTTCTCGCCCGCGGCCAGCAGCCTCTTCGCGACACTGCGGCCGACGTGCCCACGGCCACCGGTTACCAGAACAGTCACAGGGGTCTCCTCATGATGCGGCAGGAAAGGGAAGGGTGGTGCGAAGCGCGACCGGCACGGCGGGCGCAGCGGCCGGCCAGGCCGGAGGGGTCCAGGCGGCCCGGGTCCCGGAGCGCCTACTTGACGACGTCCTCGAGCAGGGCCGCGATCTCCCGCGGGGCCGGCATGGCCTGGATCTCCTCGCGCACCTCGGCGGCGGTCCCGGCCAGTTCCGGCGAGGCGAGGGTGCGGGCGATGAGCTCCGCGGTCAGCTGCGTCCTGTCAGCGGCGACACCCAGGCCGCGCCGGGCCACCACGTGCGCGTTGAAGTGCTGGTCGGCGCCGTGCGCCAGGATGATCTGGGGGACACCCGCACACAGTGCGGCCAGGGTGGTGCCGGAGCCGCCGTGGTGGACGACCGCGCTGCACGAGCCGAGCACGGCGTTCAACGGCAGCCAGCCCTCCAGCCGGACGTTGGACGGGACGGGCGGGATCTGCTCCTGGTCCACGTCACCGAGTGCGAGGACGAACTCGGCGTCCACGGCCTGAAGTTGGTCCATCAGCTCCGGCAGGACGGCGAGGCCGCCGTACTTCGGCACGAAAGTGCCGAGCGTGAGCAGCACCCGGCGCCGTTCCGGTTCCCGCATCAGCCAGTCGGGCAGGGAGCCGACGTCCAGGTAGGAGCCGTTGTAGGGGATGTGACGCATGAGCAGGTGATCGGAGCGCTGCGGGTTCACACTGAGCGGCGTCGTCCTGACCGGCTGCACCAGCCGGGGCGTCCCCGAGACACCGTAGTGGTCGTACGTGGCGGCCATCGCGCCGCGCAGCCGCTCGACCATGTCGGGCACGAGCGCGAAGAGGGCGCTCAGGGGGACGAGCGGTACCGAGAGCAGGCTCGCGACCAGCGGGCCGGAGCCCTGGATGTCGGTGCTCACGACGAGTTCCGGCCGCCACCGCCGGGCCAGCGACACCGCGCCGGGTGCCACGAGGTCGGAGAGCTCACCGAACAACTCCACGGCGGAGCCGACGTCGGCCTCCTCGATCACCCCCGAGCGGTACCAGACCAACTGTCCGGATGTGCCGGTCTGTTCGGCTCTGCGCCGGAACGGCTCGGTCAGGTCGACGTCCGGGGCCAGGTCGACGAAGGGAAAGCCCGCCTTGGCGCACTCCCGCATTCCGTCGCCGCCCCCCGCGTAGAGGACCTCGTGGCCCGCGGACCGCAGCGCCCAGGCCAGCGGGATGGTAGCGAAGATGTCGCTGGCCGTGGAATAGGTGCAGATCAGGATTCGCATGGCTCCGCATACGCCCTTTGTCGAGGAGTCGGCAATTCGTCGAAAGCTGCCCCGACGCTAAGAGGCCGTGCTCTGGGCCCGCTCAAGGAACACTTTCCGTCGGCTCTGCGCACCCGCCGGCGGTTTCGGTCACTGTTTTTCCGCAAGCGGCTGTGGACGTGGCCCGCGGAGAAGGGCTACTCTGCGGGCCACGTCCGAAGGCGGTACCCGCTTACGGCAGAGTCACGTAGCTCGCGCAGCGTGATTCCAGGATCTCCCGCTGGAGGTTCTGGATCCTTTCGGACGGCTCCAGGCCCAGCTCGTCCACCAGGGAGTACCGCAGGCGCCGGAAGACCTCCAGTGCCTGAACACGATGTCCCAGCCGGTTCAGGCAGAACATCAGGTACTCGTGGTAGCGCTCGTGATAGGGATGCCGCAGCGCCAGCATCGACAGTTCGCTCACCAGCTCGCGATGCCGGCCGAGCCGCAGTTCACTTTCGATCCTGATTTCCTGCGCCACGGTGCGGCGCTGCTCCAGGCGGGCGATCTCGGACTGGAGCGGAAGTCCGTGTTCCACGTCCGGAAGGACCGGGCCGGTCCACAGTCCTTCCGCCCTCCTCAGTACTTCGATCGCCCTCGCGTCGTCTCCGTCGGCTATGGACTTCTCGCCGAGATCGACAAGACGGAGGAATTCATGGAGGTCGAAGGGGTGCCCTTCGAGTTGGAACTGGTATCCTTCGCTGCGGGTGACGAGTATTTCGTCGCGGACCCGGCCCGAGGGTATTCCCAGGCCGCGGGCCAGCCTGGTGCGGAGATTGAGCACGTAGGTCTGGAGTGCCGTACGGGCCCGTTTGGGCGGGTTGTCGGCCCATAACTCGTCGATGAACAGGTGCACCGGGACGGGCCGGGCGTAGTTGAAGAGGAGAAGCGCGAGCACCTTGCGCTCCTTGGGTGCGCTGGGGGCCGCGTTGCCGCCCTTTCTGCCTGTCATCGACAAGTTGCCCAGTATGGTGATCATCGAATCATCCCCCTGTCCAGTCGGTGCAGTTCGTCGAGTTGCTCAGGGCAAGGCACTGTGCTTTCCGAGGACGGCGTGGACGGCAACATCAACGTTGAACAGCCACCCCGTCGACGATAGGTCGTTTCCGAAACTTCTCCCGTAAAGCTTTCGTCAAAGCTGTTCGTGCCTGTCCGGCGCAGGGCGTCGTTCGGCATGCCTGAGGCTTCCGCGGCATGGTCCGGCAGCGTAGGGCTCAGGCTGTGAATTTTCGATCGCTTTTATTCCGGTGAAGTACAACCGGCCGTTCTTGTTCGTTTCCCTGCCGGACGCTCACGGACTGCCGGCGGGCGGCCATCCGGGCAGTCCCAGGAGACCGGCCAGGCCTGACCGGATCCGATCCCGCGTCATCCCGCGCCTGTCCACCATGTACTCGATGACATCCGCCCGGAGTGCGGTGAACACGGCATGCGCCCGGAATTCGGCATCGGTTCCCGGGGCGGCCGCGGCGAGTCTCCTGGTGAGTTCGGCGATCCAGAACTGGCTGGCCTCGTTGGTGTAGTAGGCGTGGGGTCCGCGGACCTCGAGTGCGCGGATCAGCGGACGGTTTCTCCAGGCGAAGTCGAAGAGGGCCTCGACAAGTGACACCAGAGCCGCGTCCGGGCTGCCTCCCGGGCCCAATGGCGGGGGCCCCGACTCCACGGCGGATCGCAGCGTCGCGACCCGCGGCAGCAGAACGGCCTGAATAAGACGGGTACGGTCGCCGAAGCGGCGAAAAACCGTTCCCTTGCCCACGCCGGCGGCAGCCGCTATCTCCTGCATCGACACTTCTGCGGAGTTGGGCTGGTCGAACAAGGCGCTCGCCGCGACGAGAATGGCCTGCCGATTACGGGCGGCGTCCACCCGCTCCTTTCTCGCCATCTGCCGCCCCCCGTAGTTCTTGTTATCCGGACCGCTGGCCCGTACCGTACCCCGCGCACCACTCGTTCAAAAGGGCAACCCTCTTGTTCGGCCATGACCGCGTTCTGTCCCGTCCTGACCGGTTCGCCGACAGGCGGCTGCTGGGTGCCGAGGGCTGCGCGAGCCCTTCTCCGCGGTGGTCCCGATCCCTGTCCCGGCCCCCCGAGGCGGCTCGCGAGGCCGCTCCGCGGACCCCGGGCAGGGGGCGGAGCGTGCGGCGGACCGGGAAGCCGGCGATGTGTGCAAGGTCACCTGTGCGCGTGCCGTTCAGTGCGCGATCGCCGTGACGGGCCGGACGCCGGCGAGAAGACGGGCGGGGGTGCCCTCCGGAGAACCGTCTGCGAAATGGGGAGTTGGGCAATGGAGTTGCGGATCACCACGGAACCGCAGCAGGGCGCCGACCACGAGGACCTGCTGCGGGTGGCCCGGACCGCGGAGTCGGCCGGTTACGACGGCTTCTTCCGGTCCGACCACTTCCTCGCGGTCGACGGCGGTGCCGGCCTGCCGGGGCCGAGCGACGCGTGGATGACCCTCGCCGCCCTCGCGCGTGAGACCTCCCGCATCCGGCTCGGCACCCTGGTCACGGCGGCGACCTTCCGGCTGCCGGGGCCGCTCGCGATCGCCGTCGCGCAGGTCGACCGGATGTCGGGGGGACGGGTCGAGTTCGGCGTGGGCGCCGGGTGGTTCGAGGCCGAGCACCGGGCGTACGGGATCCCGTTCCCCGGGCCGGCGGAACGCTTCGACGTGCTGACCGAGCAGCTGGAGGTCATCACCGGGCTGTGGGCGACACCGCCCGGTGAGCGCTTCTCCTTCGCCGGGAAGCACTACACACTGGCCGACGCGCCGGCCCTGCCGGAACCCGCGCAGCACCCCGGCCCTCCGGTGATCATCGGCGGGGCGGGCAGGAAGCGGACTCCGTATCTGGCCGCCCGGTACGCCGCGGAGTTCAACGCCAACTTCACCTCGCCCCAGGAGGCGCTCGCACGTTTCCGCCGGGTCGAGGAGGCCTGCCGTTCGATCGGACGGGACCCGGCCGCACTGGTGCGCTCGTCCGCCCACACCATCGCCGTCGGCCGCGACGACCTGGAGGTGGCGCGCCGCCGGCCCGCGCTCGGACCGGCCTTCGACGCGATGCTGGCCCACGGGCTGGTGGGCACCGTCGCCGAGGTGGTGGACAGGATCGGCCGGTGGCGCGAGTCGACCGGTGTGACGCGCCTGTACCTGCAACTCTTCGACATCACCGACCTCGACCAGCTCGAACTGATCGCCTCCGACGTGATGCCGCAGCTCGACTGAACGTCGGGCCCGGTGCCCGGGCACGGTGGCCCGGGCACCGGGCCCGCGGGGGACCAGCCGCCTCCCGGCTCAGTGCGCCGCGGGAAGGCGCAGCGGGTGGTGGCTGATCGTGTCGATCTCCCAGCTCAGCTCCGACTTCCAGCGCCCGATGAACGCGCGCACGGCCGGCGCGGCCGCGTACGACCGCAGCGCGTCGACGTCGTCGAAGGCGAGCTGCGCTATCACCGCCCGGGGCGGGCGGCCGTCCGGCGTGACGAGCTGCGGCTGGTGGTCGAAGTCCCGCACCAGCCCGGTGCCGAGTGCCACCTCGCGGGCCTCGGCGAAGAACCGCTGCCGGGTCTCCTCCGCCGGCGGCTCCGAGAACCGGTACACCAGCGTGTGTGTGATCATCTGAGGCAAGGTCCCTTCCTGGATGGAGTGATGCGCCAGGCTGGGCCGACTCCCTCAGCCATCGCTCAAGAGGCACCCGGCCCCCACCCCTTGACGGACCTTGAGTCCGGCTTGAGCCGGCCGGACGAGATTCGGGCACGCCGGATGCCGACACGTGCGTCGGCTGCCGTCGCCGATGGGAGTGGGAGATGACGCGCCTCGAACCCGACGTCGTGGTGGCCGGGGCCGGCCCCGTGGGGCTGATGCTCGCCTGCGAGCTGCGCACGGCCGGTGTCTCCGTCGTCGTGCTGGACCGTCTCGAACGGCCGGACCCGGCGATCAGGGCGGGGTCCATCGGCCCGCTGGCCGTGGAGGCACTGGAGCGGCGCGGCCTCGCGAAGGAACTGCGCGCCGCCGAACAGGACACGCTCCGGCGCTACGCCGAGATGGCGGCCGCGGCTCCCCACCCGGGAGACGAGGACGGGACGGCGAGTCCCAAGGAGCACTTCGCCGGGCTGGACAAGATCGACTCCGGTCGCTACGAGGGCGCCGGACGCCGCAGGATGCGGGTCGAACAGCCCGTGCTGGTGGAGATCCTGCTCCGCAGGGCGGAGGACCTCGGCATCGACGTACGGCGTGAGCACGAGGTCGTCGAGGTCCGTCAGGACTCCGGCGGCGTGGTCGTGACGGCCGAGACGCCGGGCGGCCGGCGCGCGGTGCGCGGGCGGTACGTGGTCGGATGCGACGGCGGCGGCAGCGCCGTGCGCCGGCTCACCGGGTTCGCCTTCACGGGCACTGCGGCCACGGTCACCGGGCGGCGCGGTGTGGTGGAACTGGCCGACCCGTCGGCGCTCACCCCGGGATTCCAGTACGGACCCGGCGGGGTGCTCGTCTACGGGCTGGGCGTCAACCGGGTCGCCACGCTCGAGTTCGACGGCCCCCCCGAGGACCCCGGCCGGCCGCTGACCACCGCCGAGCTTCGGGAGAGCGTACGCAGGGTCGGCGGCACCGACGTCCCCATCACCGCCATGACGGCCGGCGGGTACTTCACCGACCACGCCTACCAGGCCTCGGCGTACCGGATGGGCCGCGTACTCCTCGCCGGGGACGCCGCCCACGTGCACGCGCCGTTCGGCGGCCAGGGCCTGAACGTGGGCATCGTCGACGCGGTCAACCTGGGCTGGAAGCTCGCCGCCGAGGTACTGGGCCACGCCCCGCCCGGGCTGCTGGACACCTACTCCGCCGAACGGCACCCCGTCGGCGCCCGGCTGCTGCACAACACCCGCGCGCAGACGGCCCTGATGCGTCCCGACCCGCACAGCACGGCACTGCGCGAGCTGTTCTCCGACCTCATGGACCTGCCCGAGGTGGACCGGTTCCTCGGCCGCATGCTGGCCGGCTTCGACATCCGCTACGACCTGGGCGACTCCGACCCCCTCGTCGGCACCCTGCTGCCGAACCTGCCCCTGGCAGCGCCCGGCGAAGGACCGGGAGGCAGCGTGGCCGAGGCGATGCACGCGGCGCGCGGCCTGCTGATCGACCTGCGGGGACGCGACGAGATCGGGGAGACGGCCGCCGGCTGGGCCGGACGCGTGGAGACGGTGACCGCCGGCGGGGAGCGCGCCGGCGACCTCGGCGACGTCGAGGCCCTCCTGCTGCGGCCCGACGGCTGCGTGGCCTGGGTGCTGCGCACCGGCAGCCGGTTCGACGCCGGCCGGCTGACCGCCGCGCTGGAGAAGTGGTTCGGTGCCCCGCTCGCTGCGTGAGGAAAACAGGCCACGGCCGCGCACCGAAGGAGACTGATGTGACGCACCCAGTAGTCGCTGAGGCGAACCGCCTCCCGCTGTCGTCCGCCGGGGTGGCCGAGGTCGCCGCACGGTACGCCACGGACGCCGACCGGGACCGGAGGCTGACGAAGAACGTGGCCGACGCGCTGCTCGACGCCGGATTCGCCCGCCATTTCGTCCCCGTCCGGCACGGCGGCCCGGCAGGGCGGTTCGGCGACCTGATCGACGCGCTGCTGACGGTGGCCGAGGAGTGCACCTCCGCCGCCTGGTGCGGAATGATCTTCGCGACCTCGGCCAGGATGGCCGGCTACCTCCCCGAGGAGGCCCAGCGGGAGATCTGGACCGGCGGTCCGGACGTGTCCATGGCGGCGGCGTTCGTTCCCTCCGGCAACGTCCAGGAGGACCCGGCGGGCTGGCGGCTGAGCGGCGAGTGGCGTTTCCTCAGCGGCGTCGACCACGCCGACTGGGCTCTGCTGTGCGGGACGGTGCCCGTGGACGGCCGGCCCGCGCGGCGGTTCTTCGCCGTGCCACGGCGCGACTACCGGGTCAAGGACGTCTGGTTCACCGTCGGCATGCGCGGCACCGGCAGCAACGCCGTGGTGCTCGACGACGTCCGTGTGCCGCGGCACCGGTCCTTCGACGACGGTGCGCTGATGAAGGGCCAGGGGGGCCAGGCGGGCCAGGAGGGCCAGGGCGGGAATCCGCGGTCCCCGTGCCACGAGGTGCCGTTGCTCGCCGTGGCGGCGCCGCTCTTCGCGGCGCCCGCGGTGGGCGCGGCCCACGGAGCGCTGCGCCGGTGGTCGCGGTCGGCCGGCGGCCAGGGCGGCCACGGCCTGCCCGCCGCGCACGATCCCCGGGCACAGGAGACCCTGACCCGCTCGGCGGCCGAGGCCGACATCGCGCGGCTGCTGCTGGAGCGGGCCGGGCAGGCCGCGGACTCGGGCGCGGTGACGCACGCACTCGCCGTGCGCAATGCCAGGGACGCGGCCGTGGCGGCCGAACTCGCCGTGGCGGTGGTGGACCGGCTGTTCCGGGCCGGCGGCACCGGGGCCCAGGCGGAGACCAACCCCCTGCAACGCTCGTGGCGTGACGTCTTCGCCGTGGCGTCGCACGCCGCGCTGCGCTTCGACCGCAACAGCGACCACTTCGCGCGCCACGTCTGGGGCGGGTGACCCGGACCCGGCCGCCGCTCCGGGCACCGTGAGGCGTCGGGCGGCGTCAGGCTCCGGGCACCGTGAAACTCCAGGCACTGGAGACGCCGGGCGGCCGGGCGGCCGGGCGGCGGCGTCGCGGCCGGGCGGCGGATAGCGGTCGGGCCACGGGCACTCCGCCAGGCTTTCCGCGCCCTCCGCACCGCACCTGCCGCGCGGCCTGGGGGATGTCCGCGCCGCGCTCACGCCCGGTGGGGGCTGCGGCTCGGGTGACGGTCCGGGGCCGCGCGATCGCCCGCCGCGGACCAGGGGCCGGCCGGTCGTCGATGTGCTCATCGCGTCGAACGGCCCCCGTGGTACGGGCAGTTGAGGACACCGCCCACACCCCGGGGGACGGGCCGTCGTCCGCCGGCCCGTCCGCGCCCTCCGCACCGCACCTGCCGCCCGGCCTGGGGGATGTCCGCGCCGCGCTCACGCCCGGTGGGGGCTGCGGCTCGGGCGGCGGTCCGGGGCCGCGGGATCGCCCGCCTCGGACCAGGGGCCGGCCGGTCGTCGATGTGCTCATCGCGTCGAACGGCCCCCGTGGTACGGGCAGTTAAGGGCACCGCCCACAGCCCGGGGGACGGGCCGTCGCCCGCCGGCCCGTCCGCGCCCTCCGTACCGCACCTGCCGCGCGGCCTGGGGGATGTCCGCGCCGCGCTCACGCCCGGTGGGGGCTGCGGCTCGGGCGGCGGTCCGGGTCCGCGGGATCGCCCGCCGCGGACCAGGGGCCGGCCGCTCGTCGATGTGCTCATCGCGTCGAACGGCCCCCGTGGTACGGGCAGTTGAGGGCACCGCCCACACCCCGGGGGGCGGGCCGTCGTCCGCCGGCCCGTCCGCGCCTACCGCTCGGCCGCCGCCGGCGCCTCGACGGGGGCGGGGTCCGGGGGCGCGTCCGGCAGCAGCACGACCTGGCCCGCGTAGTTCAGGCCCGCACCGAACCCGATCAGCAGGGCCGGTCCGCCGGCCGGCGCCCCGCCGTCCACCAGCAGCCGCTCCATGGCCAGCGGGATCGACGCCGCCGAGGTGTTGCCCGCCGTCACCACGTCCCGTGCCACGGCGACGTGCTCGGGGAGGGCCAGCCGGTCGGCCAGGACGTCGATCATCCGCGCGTTCGCCTGGTGCGGTATGAAGGCGACCAGGTCGCCGGCCGAGACACCGGCGTCCTTCAGGGCCCGCCTGCCGGCCTCCACCACGCGGTCGACCGCCCAGCGGAACACCCGGCGCCCGTCCATCTTCATCATGGGCCGGTCCAGTGTCGGATCGTCCCGGAACGCGGCCCAGGACGTGTTCATGCGCAAGGCGTCGAGGAAGGCGCCGTCCGCGCCGCGCGCCACCGGCCCGATGCCCGGGACGGCGGACGGACCGACCACGACCGCACCGGCACCGTCGGCGAACATGAACGCCGTGTTCCGGTCGCGCGGATCGACCATGTCGGTCATGCGCTCGGCACCGATCACGAGGACGTGCCGTGCGTCGCCGGCGCGCACCATGTCGCTCGCCACCGCCAGCGCGTGACAGAAACCGGCGCACGCCGCGGAGAGGTCGAAGGCCGCGGAGTCCACCGCTCGCAGCTCATGGGCGACCGCGACCGCCAGCGGCGGCGTCTGCACCAGATGGGACATGCTCGCCACGACGACGCAGTCGAGCTGTTCACTGCCGATCCCCGCGTGCCTCAGGGCCCGGCGGCCCGCCGCCGCGGCCATCGCGCGCAGCGTCTCGTCCTCCGCGGCGAACCGCCGGGTGCGAATTCCCGACCTGGTCTCGATCCATTCCTCCGACGAGTCGATCAGCGCGCACACCTCCCGGTTCGACACCACCCGCCGTGGGCGATAAGCGCCCACTCCGGTGATCCTGCTGTGCCCGGTCGGGTTGGAGCCGAGTCGGCCAGTGCCCACGAGTTCCTCCTCGGATTCTTGGCGGTCTCCTCCAGCCTTCCGCGCGCCAGCGTGCCGCCGCCGGCTCAAGCATCGTCAAAGGCGTCGACTCCACGCCGTTCAGTGGTCCTTGAATCCTCCTTGAGGATCGCGCAGCACTGTCTCAAGGCGTCGGAGTGCGCCAGCATCCTTTTCGGGAGCCCGTCATGAAGGAATTCACTCTCGCCGACCTGCGGCAGACGGTCGCCGCATGCGTCGGAACCGGAAACGCGGACGTCGTGGACGAGGCGTCGCTCGACGTCTCGTTCAAGGATCTCGGTCTGGATTCGCTCGCCCTGTACGAACTGGTCACCCGGATCCAGGACGACCTTTCCGTGTCCATCGCCGACGAGGAGATCGACGAATTGAAAACCCCGCGGCTGCTCCTCGGCCACGTCAACGAACTGCTCGGGCGCCCGGCCGGTCAGAGGGCGGACGCGTGAGGCTGCCGGCCCCGACCGGGACGCGGTGGGCGACCGGGCGCGGAACCGCGCCGGCCGGTGACCCGCCGGCGCTCCGGCGCGGGTGAGGCCGGGCAGGCCGGGCTGCCGGCCGGTTGCGCTGCTCCTGCCGGGCCAGGGGGCGCAGCACCGCGGGATGGCGGTCGAACTGTACGGGCGGGAACCGGTGTTCACCGCCGTCCTGGACGAGTTCTTCGCGTACCTGGGCGACGAGGGCGCCGCGCTGCGAGCGCAGTGGCTCGCCGATCCGCCCGGGCTGGAGATCGACGACGCCTCCCGCGCCCAGCCCCTGCTGTTCGCCATCGGCTACGCGCTCGGCCGCAGCGTCGAGTGCCAGGGCATCCGGCTCGGGGCGCTGCTCGGGCACAGTGTCGGAGAACTGGCGGCCGCCGCGCTGGCCGGGGTGTTCGGCCTGCGGGACGCGGCCCGGCTGATGCGGGAGCGCGCCGCCGCCACGGCCGGCGTGCCCGCCGGGGGCATGCTCGCCGCGGCCGCGTCGGTGGAGGAACTGCGGCCCTACCTCGACCCCGGGGAGCGGTCGGACGACGTCGTCGTGGGCGCCCGGAACGGGCCGCGGCAGACCGTGCTCGCCGGCGCCGAACCGCGGCTCACCCTGGTCGAGGAGAGGCTGCGGCGCCACGGTGTGCCCTGCCGGCGGGTCGCGGCGCGCCAGCCGTTCCACAGTCCCGCCATGGCCCACGCGGCCGAGCGGTTCGAGCGGGCCTTCGCCACGGTCGAACTGCGCCCGCCGGCGGTGCCCGTCTGGTCGACGTGTACCGGCACGCGCGTGAGCCGGGAACAGGCGGCGGATCCGGCGTTCTGGGCCCGGCAGCTCGCCACGCCGGTGCAGTTCTGGCCGGCCCTGGACGCCCTGCTGGAAAGCCGCGATTTCCTCCTCGTGGAAACCGGGCCGGGCCAAGGACTTTCGATGCTGGCCCGGCGCCATCACCGAGTACGGCAGGGCCACAGCGAGGTCGTCCCGCTGCTGCCGGCCCGGGCGGCCGGAGCATTGCCCACCTACCGGGCCGCCGTACTGCACATGAAACAAAAACAGTCCTTGAGTGAGCTTTGAGCTTGACTCGCGAGGCTCGAATAGGTGGAGAACGCGAAAGAGCTGACCGCAATTGAGAGGTGCAGATGACCCTGGAAGACCTCCGGCGAATACTGGCCGAGTGCTCGGGAGACGGTGACGCCGTCGACCCCCGGGTCGACATCGCCGATATCTCGTTCACCGATCTCGGCTACGACTCGCTGGCATTACTGGAGACCGCGGCACGCATTGAGCAGGAATTCGGCGTCAGTCTGCCCGAGGACCTGATCACCACGCTCGACACGCCCCGTTCGCTGCTGAACGCGGTCCGCGAGGCGTCCGTCCAGACGATCTGACCGGGGCGGCACGGACCGCCGGGCGCGGACCGCGCCCGCAGACATCGTGAACCGCCATGGAAACCAAGGGAGAAGACGTGATCGTACACACGCTGATCTACCGCTTCCCGGACGACGTCGCCGAGGAGCAGCGCGCGGAGTTCTTCGACGCCATGCGCGCACTGGTGCTGAGGACGGGGCTGATCACGGGCTTCGACCACAAGCCGCACCTGTGGCTGCCCGCCGACGACCGCGCCCGCGGCATGACGGCGGCCTCGATCGCCCAGTTCACCTGCGACGACCTGGACGCGCTCCAGAAGTTCTCCGAGCTGCCGGAGGTGTACGACTTCGTCACCGACTGGAAGAGGCGGCTGCGGTTCGAGGCGGCCTACGCCAACCACGAGGCGCTGACGCCGTCGAGCGACCTCCCCTCCTGACCCGGCGACCGAGAGGACCAGCCATGTCCCATCACGCGGAACACACCGTCACCGTCGAGGCCCCCGTCGAGCTGGTGTGGGGCGTACTCGTCGACGTCGAGGGCTACTCCCGCATCTTCCCGCCGACCCGTGAGGTCCACCTGCTGGAGGAGTCGCCGGCGCACCAGGTGGCCCGGCTGCACGTCGACGTCGGCGGCGAGGTCCAGTCGTGGGTGTCGCGCCGCGACCTCGACCCGCAGCGCCACGTCATCGCCTACCGCCAGCTGGAGACCGCCCCGATCGTCGAGCGCATGGGCGGCGAGTGGCGGGCCTTCCCGCTCGACGCCGGCCGCACCCAGCTCGTGCTGACCCACGACTTCGCCGCCCGGCAGCCGGTGGACGGCAAGGTCGCCGGCCGGTTCTCCTTCGAGGAGGCGGACGCCATGCTCCAGGCGGCGGTGGAGCGCAACAGCGTGGCGGACCTGAACGCCGTGAAGACCGAGGCCGAGCGCCGCGCGGACCGGACGGCGGTCGTGTGATGCGCCGCTTCCTGGACCTGAGCGTGGCCACCCGTTCGACACCGAGCGAGGCGACACCGGTGACCGTGGAGCTCCTCGACCACCGCACCGGCGCCACGGTCCTGGGGCTGAGCCCGGAGGACTTCCCGGACGGCATGGCGATCTCCAACGAGACGGTCACTCTGACCACGCACACCGGCACGCACATGGACGCGCCGCTGCACTACGGGCCCCTGAGCGGGGGAGTGCCGGCCAAGAGCATCGACCAGGTGCCCCTGGAGTGGTGCTACGGACCGGGTCTGCGGCTCGACGTGCGCCATGTGCCCGCGGGTCAGGAGATCACCGTCGACCAGCTCGTCGCCGCCGTCGACGCCGCCGGTCACGAACCCGGGCCCGGGGACATCGTGCTGCTGTGGACCGGTGCCGACGCGCTGTGGGGGACGGCGGAGTACCTGACCACCTATCCCGGACTGAGCGGCAAGGCCACCGCCTACCTGGTCGAACGGGGCGTGCGGGTCATCGGCATCGACGCCTGGGGGCTGGACCGCCCGATGCGTGAGATGGTCGAGGAGTACCGGCGCACCGGCGACAGCTCGGTCCTGTGGCCCGCGCACGTCTACGGGCGGACCCGGGAGTACCTGCAGCTGGAGAAACTCGCCGGGCTCGGGACGCTGCCCGGCTCCACCGGGTTCACGGTGGCCTGCTTCCCGGTGTCCATCGCCGGCGCCGGCGCGGGCTGGACCCGGGTGGTCGCCATCGTGGACGGTCCCGAGTGACCGCGACGACGGCGGCACGGCTCCTGACGCTGGACACGGCGGCACAGGACCTGCTGTTCCGCGAGGCGAGGACGGCGAACGCCTTCACGTCCGAACCGGTGACGGACGAGCAGGTCCAGGCCATCTACGACCTGGTCAAGTACGCCCCGACGTCGATGAACCAGCAGCCGCTGCGGATCGTGCTCGTGCGGTCGGCCGGGGCGCGGGAGCGGCTGCTGCGGCACATGGCGGGCGGCAACGCCGCCAAGGTGAGCGCCGCTCCGCTGGTGGCGCTGCTCGCCGCGGACTACCGCTTCCACGAGCACCTGCCGCGCCTCTTCCCGCACCGGCCGCAGGCCCGCGACCTGTACGCCGACCGCACGGTGCGCGAGGAGTCGGCGCGCTTCAACGCCACGCTGCAGATCGCCTACTTCATCCTCGGCGTGCGCGCCGCGGGGCTCGCCGCCGGCCCGATCGTGGGCTTCGACGCCGAGGGCGTCGACCGGGAGTTCTTCGGCCCCCCGGAGCAGCGCACCGCCACGGTCCTCACCGTCGTCAACGTGGGCAGGCCCGCCGAGAACGCCTGGTTCGCCAGGCTTCCGCGGCTGGAGTACCACGAGGTCGTCACCACGGTCTGACCTTCACCCGGCGACCTGGTGCACGGGTTCGTGCTGCGGCAGGGTGAAGGACCTTCCGACTTTCTGGCATGTCCATGTTTGGCGTAGGGAGACTCGTCATGAACCGCCGTGTCGTGATCACGGGTATCGGGGTGATGGCGCCCGGTGGGGCAGGCACGAAGGAATTCGTGGACCTGCTGACGTCCGGACGTACCGCCACCCGGCGCATTTCCTTCTTCGATCCGTCGCCGTTCCGTTCGCAGGTGGCCGCGGAATGCGACTTCGACCCGGAGGCGGCCGGGCTGACGCACCGCCAGAGCCGCCGCATGGACCGGGCGACGCAGCTCGCCATCGCCTCCACCCGGGAGTGCCTGGCCGACAGCGGCCTGGTGTTCGAGGAGATGGACCCCGGCCGGATCGGCGTCAGCGTCGGCACCGCCGTCGGTGCCACCACCAGTCTGGAACGCGAGTACCTCGTGCTGTCGGACACCGGCCGGGAATGGCTGGTCGACCCCGACTACCTGTCACCGCACATGTTCGACTACTTCGTGCCCAGTTCGCTGTCGGCGGAGGTGGCGTGGGAGGTCGGTGCGGAGGGGCCGGCCACCATCGTGTCCTCGGGATGCACCTCCGGCCTGGACTCGGTGGGACACGCCTACCAGCTGGTCGCCGAGGGCAGCGCCGACGTGATGATCACCGGCGCCGCCGACGCGCCGATCTCACCGATCGCGGTGTCGTGCTTCGACGCGATCAAGGCCACCACCCCGCGCAACGACGACCCGGAGCACGCCTCCCGCCCCTTCGACCGCACCCGTGACGGCTTCGTCCTCGCCGAGGGGTCGGCCATGCTGGTCCTGGAGGAGCGCGAGCACGCGCGGCGCCGCGGCGCCCGCATCCACGCGGAGATCACCGGCTATGCCACCCGCTGCAACGCCTACCACATGACCGGACTGAAGCCCGACGGGCGGGAGATGGCGGCCGCGATCACCGCGGCACTCGACGAGTCACGCATCGACCCGACCGCGGTGGACTACGTCAACGCGCACGGCTCCGGGACCAAGCAGAACGACCGGCACGAGACCGCCGCGTTCAAGCGCACGCTCGGCGCCCACGCCTACGACACACCGGTCAGTTCCATCAAGTCCATGGTCGGGCACTCGCTGGGCGCGATCGGCTCCATCGAGATCGTGGCCTGCGCGCTGGCCATCCGGCACGGCTTCGTGCCGCCCACCGCCAACCTGCACGAACCGGACCCGGAGTGCGACCTGGACTACGTGCCGCTCACCGCGAGGCAGCGGCGGGTGGACACCGTGCTCAGCGTCGGCAGCGGCTTCGGCGGGTTCCAGAGCGCCATGGTCCTTCGACGTGAGGGAGAGGTCCGATGAGGTCGCCCGCAGTTGTCACCGGCATCGGGGTGATGGCCCCGAACGGAGCAGGCGGCGACGAGTTCTGGAAGGCCACGCTCGAGGGGCACAGCGGCATCGGCACGCTGGACCGGTTCGACCCGTCGCGGTATCCGGTGCGGCTCGCCGGCCAGATCCGCGACTTCGAGGCCGAGCGGCACCTGCCCGGCCGGCTGCTGCCGCAGACCGACCGGGTCACCAGGCTGGCCCTGGTCGCCGCGGACATGGCGCTCGCCGACGCCGGAGTCGATCCCGGGCAGCTGCCGGAGTACGGGATGGGCGTCGTCACCTCCAACGCCTCCGGCGGATTCGAGTTCACCCACACCGAGATCAGCAAACTCTGGACCAAGGGCTCCCGGTTCGTCAGCGTGTACGAGTCGTTCGCCTGGTTCTACGCGGTGAACACGGGCCAGATCTCCATCCGGCACGGCATGCGCGGGCCGGGCGCGGTGCTCGTCGCCGAACAGGCGGGCGGCCTGGACGCGGTGGGTCACGCGCGCCGCACCCTGCGGCGGGGCACCGCGCTGTCGGTCACCGGCGGTGTCGAGTCGTCCTTCGATCCCTGGGGCTGGGTGTCGCACGTCGCCAGCGGCCGGCTGAGCAGGCAGGAGGACCCGCGGCGGGCGTACCGGCCCTTCGACACGCAGGCGAGCGGATACGTGCCCGGCGAGGGCGGCGCCATCCTGATCCTGGAGGACGCGGAGGAGGCGCACCGCAGGGCGGCGCCCCAGGTCTACGGCGAGATCGCCGGCTACGCGGCGACCTTCGACCCGCGGCCGGGGTCGGGGAGGCCGCCGGGGCTGCGCCGGGCCGCCGAACTCGCCCTGGACGACGCCCGGGTGCGACCCGGCGAGATCGACGTGGTCTTCGCGGACGCCGCGGGCGTCGCCGAACTGGACCGCCTCGAAGCGGAGGCGATCAGCGGCCTGTTCGGCCCGCACGCCGTCCCCGTCACCGCTCCGAAGACCCTGACCGGCCGCCTCTACTCCGGCGGCGGGCCGCTGGACGTCGCCGCGGCGCTCTACGCGATCCGGGACGAGGTCGTGCCGCCGACCCACCACGTCGCCGATGTCCCGCCGGACTACGGGATCGACCTGGTGCGCGAGACGCCCCGCCACCAGCGGGTCGACTGCGCCCTGGTGCTGGCACGGGGGAAGGGCGGATTCAACTCCGCGGTGGTCGTACGGAGGGTCGGGCACTCCTCGCGCTCCTGACGCCCTCGGCGGAACCCGGAGCGGGGCCCGGTGGAACCGGGCCCCGCTCCGGTGTCGGGTCCTGACCGGCGCAGGACAGGGGACCGTCCGCTCAGCGCGCGGAGGACACGGCGGGCGAGGGGACGTCCCGGCGGCCCACCGCACCGGACGAACCGGGTTCGCACAGGACCGTCGCCTGCCGCAGGTCACGGACGGTCCTCGCGCCGACGAACGCCATGGAGTCACGCAGGCCCTTCGTCATGTGCTCCAGCACGGCCCGGACACCGTCCGGGCCGTGCACGGCCAGACCCCACAGCACCGGCCGGCCCACCAGCACGGCGTCCGCGCCGAGGGCGAGGGCGACGGCGGCGTGGGTGCCGCTGCGCACGCCGGAGTCGAAGTAGACGGGCACGGCCCCGTCGACCGCTCCGGCGACCGCCGGCAGGGCGTCGACGGCCGCGACACTGCGGTCGTGCTGCGAGCCCCCGTGGTTGGACACCACGACCGCGGCCGCCCCGGCGCCGACCGCGCGCACCGCGTCGTCGGGGTGCAGGACCCCCTTGACGATGACCGGCAGCGGCGATCGCCCGACCAGGCGCTCCAGGTCGCCCCACCCGCATCCGGGGTGCGGGAACACGTGGTCGATGAACTGCTGAGGAGTGGCTTCCGGTCGCTCCTCACGCCACAGCCCGAGCAGCTCCTTGAAGTAGGGCTCACGGACCAGGGCGGGCGACCACGCCTCCGCCACCTCGTTGTCGAAGGTCTGGAAGGTGTTGCCCGCGTCCCGGAACCGCTCGGCCATGACCGGGAGGTCCACGGTGCATACGACCGCGTCAAAACCGGCGGCCTCCGCCTGGCGGATCAGCTCCTCGTTCAGCCGGCGGTCCTTGGTGAGGTACATCTGGCGCCAGCGGACCTGGCCCGGTGCCGCGCCCGCCACCTGCTCCGGCGAGCAACTGCCGAACATGGACAGGCAGAAACCGGTCCCGAGCTCCGCGGCGGCCCGCGCCGTGGTGACCTCGGCACCCTCGTGGTAGAGACGCTGCATGCCCATCGGGGCCACCAGCAGCGGGGCCGCCAGCGAACCGCCCACCACCTCGGCCGAGGTGTCGACGGCGGACACGTCGCGCATCACCCGGGGGACGAGACGGAAGGCGTCCAGATTCTGTACGTTGCGCAGGACGGTGGCCTCGTCCCCGGCCCCTCCCGCCGCGTAGTGGAATATCTCGGCGGGGAGTTTCTCCTGTGCTGCGGCCGTGAGTGTGCCGATCGGACCGCCGAGTACAGGGTCTGGCGTCATGCGTGCCTCCTGGGACCGTGGACTGGGACGCCGCGGGGCACCTGCGCTCCGGCGGCGCCCTCCGGCGGCAGCAGCCACAGTGACGACGGACACTCGGCCTTCGCTCTAGGAACGCTCCCCTCTCACCTCCCGGGATCGCGGCGCACCTGCGGCGGCGGCCCTGAACGGTCGTTCAGCGGAGATTGAGTGATGCGTTAGCGCGGACGGCCACGCTTCCCCCAGTTGCGTGACGCGCGTCGCGGCGCGGCGCGCGTATCCGCGGCCGGGCCACCCGAGCGCCCGGCGCAGCGGTTCCACGGCACGGCAGGTCCACGGGGTGGAGGTATCCGATGTCGGCAACCGTCTCGACACCACGGCGGCACGCCGGTGCGCCGTCCGGCCCGTCGGAGCGGCCTCCGTCCGCCGACGCCCGTGGGCGGGTCGCCGAGTTGCACGGGATTCGTGCGCAGGCGGTGGCGGGTCCGGGTGAGAAGGCGACCGCGGCGCAGCATGCCAAGGG
>NZ_JBEYXZ010000048.1:0-43828 GCF_040645305.1 Streptomyces sp. NPDC046831
CGCATCAGCGTCCTGTTCGCCATGCTCCGCGACGGAACCTTCTACGAACCCAGAACCCCACAGCCTGCTTGACGAAAGACATAGAGGCACCCCCCGTCCGAGCCGTGCGAAGCCGGTTCGAGGATGGGGCGCGTGCCGGGCGTCGCGCGGCAGACGCGAATGGTCAGAGAGGGCCTAGTTTCCAGGCCGTGTCGTTCGGCGCCCCGGTCCTCGCCCAGGCCCCCGGCCGCTGCCCGGACGACGCCCGGCAGCGGCCGTGAGCGCCTGCCGCCGTCCGCGCCCAGGCAGGACCGGGAGTGCCACCGGTCGGTGAGCGGTCCCCTCGGTGAAGCGAAACGAAGCGCGCCGCGGACACGGGGTGTCAGGCACCCTCGTGTCCGCGGCGCGCTCCGGACAGGAACGCCGGGGCCGGCCTCACCCGGCGCGGCGACGGGCACCCGCGCGCCGCTTCAGCGCGCGCCGTTCGTTCTCGTTCGTGCCGCCCCAGACGCCGATGGTCTGGTTGGTGTCCAGCGCCCACTGCAGACACTGCTCCTCTACGGGGCAGCGCCGGCAGACCGCCTTGGCCTGCTCCGCCTGCATCAGGGCCGGACCGGTGGTGCCGATCGGGAAGAAGAGGTCGGGGTCCTCGTGGCGGCACGCCGCGTGCTCTCGCCAGTTGTCCATGAAAAGTCACCTGCGCATCGTCGAGTGTCCGTGCCTTGGAAAACGTCTGCTCGTCTTCGGGTGACCTGTCGTTTGGCGGATAAAACCACGCAGTCCCATGCAATCAGGAACTTCGCAGAATCCCCACACCGTCACTGCTCCCGCAGACCCCACGGAGTGCCGTACGCCGTCAGCAGGTCCAGGAACGGGCGGGCGGGGAACGCCTCGGGGCCGAGCACACCGGTACCGCTCCACGTTCCGCCGGCCAGGAGCTCCAGGGCGACGACGGGGTTGACCGCCGTCTGCCAGACCACGGCCTGACAGCCGTACTCCGCCATGGACCACTGGTTGTCGACCACGTGGTACAGGTACACCTCGCGCGGCGCGCCGTCCCGGGTGCCGCGCACCCACGTGCCCGCGCAGGTCTTCCCGTGCATGCGCTCGCCCAGCGTGGCCGGGTCGGGCAGGCACGCGGCGACGACGTCCCGTGGCGACACGGTGGCCGGACCCGCCGCACCGGGCACCTCGACCGGCTCGGTCCGGTCCAGGCCCAGCCGGTGCAGCGTCCGAAGCGTCTCGACGAACTCCGCGCCCAGCCCGTACTTGAAGGTCACGCGCCGCGCGTCGATCCAGCGCGGGACGAGCAGGACCTCCTCGTGCTCCACGTTCACGCACTCCACCGGGCCGATGCCCTCGGGGAAGTCGAAGACCTCCGGCTCGCTGAACGGTTCCGTGGTGAACCAGCCGCGGCCCGCCTCGTAGACGACCGGAGGATTCAGGCACTCCTCGATGGTCGTCCAGATGCTGAAGGAGGGCGCGAAGTCCAGGCCGTCGACGGTGAGGTTCGCGCCGTCGCGGACACCGATCTCCTCGATCTCGTCGAACAGCTCGTCGGCCGCGTACCGGGCGAACACGTCCGACAGCCCGGGCTCCACCCCCATGCCGACGAGCGCCAGCGCACCTGCCCGCTCCCAGTCGGCCGCCGCGGCGAACTGCTCGTCGCCGAGCCGGACCCCGCACTCCTCGTAGGGCCGCTCGGGGTGCGGCCGGGACAGGGACATCGCCATGTCGAGGTAGGTCGCGCCGGCCGCGCGGGCCGCCCGGAACAGCGGCATGACGAAGCGCGGATCGGTCGCGTTGAGGAGGACGTCGCAGCGGTGCCGGACCAGCAGGTCCCGCACCGCCGCCTCGTCCGCGGCGTCCACGCGCTCGGCGAGGAAGCGGGCGTCCTCACCGAGGGCGGCGACGGCGGCGCCGGCCCGGGCGGGATCGTGGTCGGCGACGACCATGGCGTCGAAGAACGGGCGGCGGGCGGCGATCCGGGTGATGGCGGTGCCCACACCACCGGCGCCCACGAGCAGTACACGCATGGCAGGAACTCCCTGACGGTCTCTGTGGTTCTCGGATCCCGTGCGGGCCGCCGAACGGCCGGCACGGGATCCCTCGGTTCGGGACGGGGCGCGCTCCCCGCCGCCGATCCAACGCCCGCCGGTCGCGTAAGGTCAATGGCGTTGGCATAAGCGTGCGCAGGGAGGCCCCGTCGTGCCGAAACCGGTGGTGCCCGAGGACAGGAGGCGCCGGCGCCGGCCCACCAGGAGCGGAACCGTGCTGTCCGAGCGGCTGATCGTCGACACCGCGCTGCGGCTGCTGCGGGAGCACGGCAGCGCCGGACTGACCGCCCGCCGGCTGGGCCACGCCCTCGACTGCGACCCGAGCACCCTGTACCGCTACTTCCGCGGCATGGACGACCTGGTCCTCGCCATCGGCGACGCGCTCGTCGGGCAGGCGCTGCGGGGCTGGCGGGCCACCGGGGACTGGCGGGCCGACCTGCGCGCCCTCGGGCTGCGGATCCACGCGGCGTACGTCGCCCACCCGCAGGCCGCGCAGGTGACCGCGGGCCGGGTCACCGGGCGCGCCAACGAGCTGGCCGGCGACGAGGCCGTCCTCGGCATTCTGCGCACGGCCGGCTTCCCCCTGCCCGAGACGGTGCGGATCTACCACGCCTTCGTCGACCAGACGCTGGCCTTCGCCGCGCTCGACGCCGCCTCACTGGCCCTGCCCAGCGCGGCGCTGCGGGCCGACGAGGACATGTGGCGCTCGACGTACGCCCGGCTGCCGGCCGAGACGCACCCCCGGATCGCCGAGGCGGCGCCCCTGCTGGCCGCCCGGATGGTCACCAGCGCCTATCCGACGGCCCTGGAGATGCTCCTGGACAGCGCCGAGGCACGGCTGCGGGCGGTACGGGAGCCCGCCGGGGGAGAGGGCCGGGACGGGCGGTAGGGCAACCCGCGGGGCTCCGGGTCCGCGCGGCTCCGGGTCCACGCGGCTTCGGAGCCGGGTGGGTCGACCGCCCGGCTCCAAGGTGCCGCCGGGTGGGTCACCGGCGCCGACGCCTCGGCGGCCGCCGCGCCCCCCGGCGCCTGCGGAGGAGCTGGACCTTAGGGCTCGGCGCCGCGCTCGCCGGCCTGTGCCGGTTCGCCGCCCTCGGCTCCGGCGCCCGTCTGCTCGGCCGCGTCCTCACCCGGCCGAGCGCGTGGCGGATCCTGGACGGGCTGATCGCCGGCACGATGATCACACTGATCGCCGGAGCGCGGACACCGTAAACCCCGGCGGCGCCCCGTCAGGACCGCGTCCGAGGGTCGCGCGCCCGCCGGTCCGACCGTCGGCTCCAGGGTCCGCTGGCCGCGGGCTGTGCGGTGCGCCTGCGGCGGGTTGTCCGGTCCGCGGCGGCGGCGGGCTCCCGGGTCCGATCGCCGTCGGCTCGGGTCCGCTCGCCGCGGGCTGTGCGGTGCGCCTGCGGCGGGTTGTCCGGTCCGCGCCGGCAGCGGGCTCCCGGGTCCGATCGCCGTCGGCTCCAGGGTCCGCTCGCCGCGGGCTGTGCGGTGCGCCCGCCGCGGACTCCCGGGTCCACCCACCATTGGCTCCCCGGTCCGCCCGCCGCGGGCTCTCCGGTTCGCGCCGGACGCGCCCGCCCCTGGCTGCCCAAAGCGCCCCGGTCCACCCGGCGTCCGTGCAGCGGCCTCCACCACCCGCCCCGGCCCGTACGGTCCTCCCCGGCCAGGGCCGTGAGCCCCGGTCGGCAGCCCGGGCGCGCCCCGGGCCCCGGTCGCGGTCGGCCCGCGAAGGACCCGGCCCGTGCTGCGATAGTGATGGCCGGACTGAAGGATGTAACGAGCAACCAGGATGCGCGTGGACACCAGCGAGAGCACCGACAGCGGCACCGAGGCCCGGAGCGAGGCCCGGGCCGGGGACCGGCCGGGGGAGCCGGACGCCGCCAGACCCGACCGGCGCGGCTGGCGCGGCTGGGCGATGGACACCCGCCCCCTGCGCCGGCCCGCCTACCGACGGCTGTGGTCGTCGACCATCGTCACCTCAGTCGGCAGCCAGCTCACCGCCGTCGCCGTGCCGAAGCAGATCTACGACATCACCGGCTCGTCGGCGTGGGTGGGGTACGCGAGCCTCGCCGGCCTGCTGCCGATGGTGGTCTTCGCGCTGTGGGGCGGAGCGGTCGCGGACACGATGGACCGCCGCAAGCTGCTGCTGATCACCAACATCGGCATCGCCGTCACCTCGCTGCTGTTCTGGCTGCAGGCCGTCGCCCGGCTGGACTCGGTCGTGACGCTGATGGTGCTGCTCGCGCTGCAGCAGGCCTTCTTCGGACTCAACTCACCGGCCCGCAACGCCTCCGTCGCCCGTCTGGTGCCCCCGGAGGAACTGCCCGCGGCCAACGCCCTCGGCTCCACGGTCATGCAGACGGGACTGGTGGCCGGACCGCTGCTCGCCGGTGCCCTCATACCCGTCATCGGGCTGCCCGAGCTGTACCTCATCGACGCCCTGGCGCTCTGCGTCACGGTGTGGGCCGTGGTGCGCCTGCCGTCGCTGCCGCCCCTGACCGGCACCGAGACCCGGCGCGCCGGCTGGCGCCAGGTCGCGGAGGGGTTCCACTACATCTCCCGGCACAAGGTGCTGCTGCTGTCCTTCCTCGCCGACATCATCGCCATGGTCTTCGGCATGCCCCGCGCCCTGTTCCCGCAGCTTGCCGCCCAGACCTACGCCTCCTTCGGCGAGGGGGTCGCGCTGGGCGTCCTCTTCGCGGCGATCCCCGTGGGCGCGGTGATCGGCGGACTGTTCAGCGGGACGTTCTCGCGGGCCCGCCGGCACGGCTGGATGGTCATCGGCGCCGTCGTCGCCTGGGGCGCGGCCGTCGCCGGGTGCGGGCTGAGCCGCAACCTCTGGGTCGCCGTGGTGTTCCTGGCCGCCGCCGGGATCGCCGACATGGTGTCCATGGTCTTCCGGGGCGCGATCCTGCTGTCCGCCGCCACCGACGAGATGCGCGGCCGCATGCAGGGCGTCTTCACGGTGGTCGTCGCGGGCGGTCCGCGCCTGGCCGACGTGCTGCACGGCACCGCGGGCTCCGCCTTCGGCCCCCGAGCGGCCGTCACGGCAGGCGGTCTCCTGGTCGTCGTCCTGATGCTGGGCCTGGCGGCCGCGGTGCCGGCGCTGCGCCGCTACCGCGTCTGATCCCGGCGCGGGCGGCGGACGGCCCGCCCGCCGCCGGCGAGCGGTTCTACACGGTCCTGCGGCGGGGGTGGAGCGTGTACTGCTCCATCAGCTTCACCCGGGTGGCCTCCAGGCGGTGGGCGAGGATCTCGGCGACGATCCGCATGAGCGAGAGACCGAGTGCGGGATCCTCCTCGCACAGGTCGAGCACCGACCGCGCGTCGAACTCGTAGGCGCGCACGGGACTGAAGGCCTCGGCGCCGAAGTCCCACTGGTACGGCGGGAAGAGCCACGACCAGCCGAGCAGGTCCCCGGAGCCGAGACTGGCGACGGTGACCCGGCGCAGGGGCGTCACCTGCAGGTCGAGGGAGACGGCACCGGAGCGGATGACCCAGAAGCGATCAGCTGTCCGGCCGGCCTCGAAGATCCTCGCGTCCTCGGGGAAGGACACCTCACGGGCCAGCGTCATCAGGCGCTGTCGCTGCGGCTGGGGGAGTGCGGTCAGCAGTTTCGTGGCTCTGGTCATGTCGCAGGGCTCCTCGCCGGCGATGGTTCAGCGCACTTGCCTACGCCCATTCCAGCCGCTGCGGGCGCGCCGGGCACCTCGGCGGGGGCGGCTTTGCGCGGGCGAATGTCCACGCTCCCGGGCCGGGTTGGGCGGTCGCGCGGTGGCCGGTGCGGCAAGGGGGCCTGGGCATGAAAAAGCCCTGGCTGGACGGGGGAAGCCAGCCAGGGCCGTGTGCGGCGGCGTACGGAGGACGGTTCCGGTCGACCCCGTCGCCGCTTATGGATGAACGATAAACCATCTTGGGCGGTGTTCTGTCACCGGAACCGGGTCACGTGACCCGATTCACGTCACGGCGGACGCCTCGGGGCCGGCCTCCTCGCAGTGCCGGCCCGGGGTGAGGATCTCGTCCAGCACTCTGAGGACGGTCTCGTAGGCCATCACGCGCACGGCGGCCTCCTGCCGGCCGTCGGCGTCGGCCGGGCCGGAGGAGTCCCGGCGCGAGCGCCACGCCCGCTCCTCCTCCGCGGCACAGGTCCTGGCGCGCTGCATGCGCCGCAACAACTCGTCTGAGTCCACGACATCGGTCATGACCAACGGATACCCGCAACCCGGCGTCCCGATGGCAGCCACGTGGACCGGGAGAGGTTTGCCGGGTTTGACCGGGCCCAGAAGGGTCAGCCGGACCAGTGAGACCCGCGGTGCCCGTGCGGCACACGGATCGGACGGACCGTGCCGGGCGACCACCGGCGACGGACCGTGCCGCGTGACCACCGGCATGCGCCGGCCGCCGCAGGGCTCGGCCGCGGGTCCGCGGGCCGCGGACCTTCCGGCCGGGTCCGGCTTCCTTCCATCATCAACGGGGAGCGAGGAATGTGCGAACGGCACACGACCACATCCACCCTTGACGAGACCCGGGGCGCCGGCCGCCCCGGGCCGTTCCGGCCGTGCGAACCGGCCGAGGTGCGGCGGGCGGTGGAGCAGGCGATCGCGGAGCGGTGCCGGTCGACCGGCACGCCCTGCGACCGGGACGCCCTCTCCGACGCCCAGCTCGTCGCCTCGGAGCTGACGACCAACGCGATACTCCACGGCGGCGGGGTCACCGACTTCCACGTCGACCTCGTCGGGCGCGGTGTGCGGGTCTGCGTCAGCGACCGCAGCGACCGCCCGCCGGTCACCCGCCCGCCCGTCGACCGGCACGGCAGGCGCCGGGTCGGAGGCCGTGGATGGCCGATCGTGTGCCGGCTCGCCCGGGACGTCCAGGTGTCCGGCCTGCCGTCCGGTGGCAAGTGCGTCAGCGCCGTGGTGCCCCTGCCTTGACCGCCGTTTTCGCCGTGCTTGAGGCATGATGCTGGGGAGAGTTGCCGCCTGCAAAGAAATCCCGAAGAAGCGGAGTTTGCCGCTTCGGGTCAAGGGCAGACGGAGTTTCGTGCTTCGGACCGGAGGCGCGCCAGTGGGAGCGGTATGGCTGCTCCGGCCCCCCGGGTGATCCGGACCAGCATCCCTCCCGCGGTACATCCCTGAGACCACCGTTCAGGAGCTATCCCGCATGCTCATCGATATGTCGACAAGCCGTCCCGGTACGCCCGACGACCAGGCCGCCGCCCGTGCGCGGCGGCCCCACGACGACGCCCCCGACACCGCGACCCTCTTCGATCGGCTGGCCGCACTGGAGCCCGGCCCCGAACGGGATGCCGTCCGCGACGAGCTCGTGACCGCGTGGCTGCCCATGGCCCACCGCATCGCCGGCCGCTTCCGCGACCGGGGGGAGTCGATCGAGGATCTGCGCCAGGTCGCCGCGCTGGGACTGGTGAAGGCCATCGACCGGTTCGACCCGGCGCGCGGAGCCTTCGAGAGCTACGCCGTGCCGACCATCACCGGCGAGGTCAAGCGGCACTTCCGGGACCGGATGTGGGCCCTGCGGGTGCCGCGCCGCGTCCAGGAGCTGCGCAACAAGGTGCGCGTGGCCCGCCGCGAACTGACCCAGAACCCCGGCAGCCCGGAACCCTCGGTCGCCGACATCGCCGCCCACACCGGGCTGACCGAGGACGAGGTCAGCACGGGGATGGAGGCACTCGACAGCTTCAGCACCCTGTCCCTGGACGCCGAACTGTCGGCCGCGGGCGACGGGTACAGCCTCGCCGACACGCTCGGCACGTCGGACTCCTCCTACGACGTCGTCGTCGACCGCGAGTCCGCCAAGGAAGGCCTGCGCAGGCTTCCCGAACGCGAACGGGCCATCCTCTACATGCGCTTTTTCGAGGACATGACACAAAGTCGTATCGCCGACCGGCTGGGAATCTCCCAGATGCACGTCTCCCGGCTCATCAGCCGCAGCTGCGCCCGCGTCCGCGACGAGGTGCTGACGGAACGCGGCAACCGACGCGGTCCGGGTCCGCGACCGGCGGCCATCTGATCCTTTCGAGCCGGCCCCACCGGCTCCGGCCGAACGATGCTCGACGAGCCATGGAGCGTGACCGAGTGCTGATGCCCCACCCCGACGTCCTGCGCAAGCTCGTCGCCGAGTACCACGCGGCGCTCACCGAGGAGCCCGCGAGCGCGGCCGGTGTTCCCGGCCGGCGCGCGCAGGACCTGGCGTACACCCTGTGCGTCTCCACCGGAACCCGCGAGGTCGGCGCGGCTCTGCGGGAGGCCCGGCGCATGCTGTCGGCCGCCGCCCCCGCCCGCGCTTCCGGTCCGGGGCAGAGCAAGGCGTCTGTCTCCGCCACCGTCCCCGCCCGTATGACCGCGGTGTCCCCCCTCACGCCGGCCGCCGCAGGCGCAACGGCCGCACCGCTGGCCGCCATGCCCGCGCCGGTCGCGGCACAGCCCGTCGCCGACTGAGTCACCGCACGGCCGCCGCCCGGCCGCCCACGCGGTCCGCGACGCCGTCACCGGCACGCAGCCGCCCGTATGCGACACCCGCATGCGGGCGGCTCGGCGTACCGGCCCCGCGACGCGGCCACGCCCTCGCCGGGTCTCCCGCTCCAGCGCCCGGTCCCGGGCAACGGCGACACGGCCTTGCACCCGGTTCCGGCCTGGCGGCGGCGCTCCCACCCCTGGGCGCGCCGGCGTCGCTCCGCTGCGGTTCCACTGACGCCGTGGAGCGCGCGACGGCGGGGGGCGACGCCTCGGCCACCGCGCACCGTCCCGCTTCGGCCAGGGCCGCGCGGCCGGGGCGCGCTCCGGATCCGCTCCGGCGGCCGCCGCCCGTGCGACAGACTGCCGGCCGACCCAGGCCGTCCGCGGCTGCGGGTCCTCGCGGCACAACCTGCCCGGGCTGGAGTGCTCCCGCCCGGGCGCCCGGCTCCGGCGTATGTCCGTGTCCCGCCGGGGCATCCGGAGTGCTGGAGGTGGACATGGACACGAGTGTCATGGCGGGGACGGGCCGCACACGGGCCCGGCGGGCGGCGAAGGGCTCGGTGACGCGGGGAGCGGCCAGGGCGGGACTGGCCGCCCGAGGAGTGATCTACCTGCTGGTCGGCGTCATCGCGCTGCGGATCGCGTTCGGGGACGGCAGCAGGGAGGCCGATCGCAACGGGGCCCTCGCGGCCATCGCCGGGGAGCCGTTCGGGGCGGTCCTGCTGTGGGCCCTCGGCATCGGCCTGGCCTGCATGGCCCTGTGGCGGCTGTCCGAGGTGGTCTTCGGTTCCGTCGGGCCCAAGGGCCGGTCGGCGAAGAAGCGCCTGCTGGCCCTGGGTCGGTGCGTGTTCTACGTGTTCGTCGCCTATTCCGTGCTGGCCTTCGCGGCGGGCTCCGGCGGCGGCACCGGGTCCAGCGACGAGCAGTCGCGCGACGTCACGGCCAAGGTGCTGGACATGCCCGGCGGCCAGTGGATCGTCGGCGTCGTCGGCGCCGGGATAGTGGTGGCGGGCATCTGGATCGGAGTGCAGGCGGTGCGCCGCAAGTACCACGACAAGCTCAGGCTGGGCGAGATGTCCGCGAGGACGCGCAAGCTCGTCGACGTGGCCGGAGTGGGCGGCGGCGCCGCCCGCGGGCTGGTCTTCGCCGCGGCGGGCGCCTTCGCGATCCGCGCGGCCGTCGACTACCGGCCCGAGCGGGCCAAGGGCCTGGACGACACCCTGCGCTCGTTCGCCGACACGCCCCTCGGCCCGTGGCTGCTCGTGCTGGTCGCCGCCGGTCTCGTCCTGTTCGGCCTGTTCTCCTTCGCGCTGGCCCGCTGGCGCCGGGTCTGACCCGCGCCGGCACGGCCCCCTGAGGCCCATGTCGTCCCGCCGGGTCTGAGCGGCCCGGTGCGGGGAACACGGAGCGGATGAACGATGACGAGCTTCCCCCCGACGAGCGGGCCGTGGAGGTGTACCTCGACCTGCTGCGTGTCCGGCTGCCCGAAGAGGACTACGAACTCCTGCTCGACCTGGTCGACCCGGTCCTGCGCGCGATCGACGAGCGCGGTCTGTCGACCGTCGACTTCCCGCTGAACGACGCCCGCGCGCAGGGGCTGCCGCAGGAGATACGGGACGAGGCCGCACTGGTCATCGCCACCGCGGTCACCGGCCGGATGGACAACGAGCTGGTCGTCCTGGACATCGAGGAGACCGGCCCGGTCCGCGTGGTCACCGACGCCGAGACCGCGGCCGACCCCGGCCGGCTCACCGAGATCGCCGACTTCATCCGCGAGCGGCACCGTGAGACCGAGACGCTGCGCGGCATCGCAGAGGTGAGCGACCTGCCGACGGACTTCTGACGGGCCGGTCACGACCGTGACCGGCCCGCCGACCTGAGCGGGCCGGTCACCGCTCAGGCGTCGCCACCGGCACGCCCAGGGGGCGGGCCAGCCCCAGCACGGCCTCGTCCAGCCGCTGCAGATGCCGCAGCACCCGGTCGGTGACCCGGCCGTAGCGGGGGGTGCCGGCCGTTCCCGGCTCCAGCAGCGAGGCGATGCTCGGAGCGGACTCGACCTCGGCGGCGGCGCGCTCGTCGGTCACGTGCGCGGTGATCGCCCCGATGTTCCGGCTCATCCGTCGGCAGGCCTCGCGCAGCCGCGGCTCCGCCGCGATGGAGGGATGGGTCGGCAGCAGCTCGGCGGTCGCCGCCAGGGAGCGCGCGTGGTAGGCACCGGTCTCCAGCAGCGCGACGACGTACTCGGCCGTGTTGCGCCGGGCCCGCAAGGGCGTAATGGGATGGGTCAGCGGCTGTGTGGCCGACCGCAGGTCGCCGAGCGCCCGGTCCAGCTCGCGCGCCCTGTCCAGCAGGTCCGTCGCGGAGCCGCCGCTGAGCTGTTCGACGGCGGCCTCGGTGACGTCGGTGAGCCGCTCCAGCACCGTCACGAGCAGTTCGTTGGTACGGCGGTCCGTGTGCACCGGCAGGACCAGCGCCGCCGCGATGACCCCGCAGGCCGCGCCCAGCGCCGTCTCCTCCACGCGCAGCACCAGCACCGACATGCTGTACGCGTGCAGCAGGGTGTACAGCAGCCCGAGCGCCGCGGTGACGAAGAAGGACATCACCGTGTACGACACCGGCGCCGTGTAGAACATCAGGAAGACGAACACCAACACGAGTCCGAGCGCCGTCCAGGTGTGGTGACCGACCAGACCGGCCAGCACGATACCGGCCACCACGCCCAGCACCGTGCCCACCAGACGGCGGTACCCCTTGACCACGATCTCGCCGGTGGACGAGGTGTTGAGGAACACGATCCAGCAGGTCAGCACCGCCCAGTACCACCGCTGCGCGGACAGGAACTCGCCCCCCACGATCGCCAGCGCCGAGCCCACCGCGACCTGGAGCGCGGCCCGCGTGGTCGGCCTGCGCAGCCCGCCCGGCTGCTCCTGCTGGGCGCGCTCGTTCTCCTCGGCGCCCTCGATGGCGGCGTCCTCGGCGTCCAGCTCCTCCCGGGAGCGGGCCGCCGCCGGGGTGTCGTCGGCGTCGTCCTGCGGCGCGCCCAGCGCGGTCCTGAGCCCCAGCACCGCCCGCGCGGCCTCGCCGATGCCGCGGAAGACGTCCTGCGCGGCGGCCGGCGCCGGCGGCAGGTTCTCCTCGTCGCGGTAACCGAGGAGCCGGTTGCGCACGTGCGACAACGCCGTGCCCCCGCCCTCCCCGACGGGCCGCAGCACCAGCATCCGCAGGGCGCCCAGGTCCCGGCGCATCGTGTCGGTCACGTCGTCCCGCACCGGCAGCAGGCGACCCTGGGGAACCGGCGCGCCGGGCAGGTGCAGGGTGAGCGTGTCGGCCCGCTCGGCGCTGCGCGCGTTGAGCAGCAGCAGGCCCAGCCGCTCGGCGGCGACCTCGGCGTCCGCGATGCGGCGCTGGACCAGCCGCGCCACGGTTTCGTCCGAGGAGCCCTCCTCCAGACCGCCCTGGATCATCATGGCCGTGTCGTGCAGGCGCAGGGTGTTCTCCCGGACCTCCTGCAGCGCCCGGTCCATGTCGCCGGGACCGGTGTCCAGCAGGGTGAGCTGCGCGGACACCAACTGCGCGAGGCGCACCCGGAACGCCTCGCGCAGCCGCTCCAGGATGCCCGCGGGTGTCTCGTGCACGACGACGAACCGCACGAAGGCGCTGCTGGCGAAGGCGATCACGAGCACGCCGTACAGTCCCGGCAGGGCGCTGGGGGTGGCGCCGACGAACAGGGACAGGAAGTAGATCTGGAAGCCGATCAGGCCGAGCGCGGTGCCCCGGTCGCCGAAGCGGCGTCCGTAGACGGCGCAGAAGATCAGGGCGACGAAGAAGAGGTCCCCGAGCACGACGTGGGAACTGAGCAGCGCGCCCAGCGACACGGAGGCCAGCGCCGTCGCCAGCCCGAGGACGAGCGTCACGGCCTGCTTCCCGCGCTGCTTCTCGCGGATGGCGAAGGTGGCCACCATCGAGGCGATCGCCCCGGCCACCAGATGGGTCAGGGGCGCCCGCAGCACGCCGAGGACGGCCAGGGTCAGGGCGATCGCCCCGACCGTGCGCATCCCGGTGGCCAGCCGCAGCAGGCCGGGATCGGACGCCGCCAGGTGGTCCCGCAGCCGTGCCCCGAACGACTGTCCCGCTGCCCTCACGCCGCCGTACTCTCTCCCGCTCCAGCCGATGATCGGCAACCTCAAGGATGGCACGCCGCGGCCGGACCGCTCCCGCGGCCCGGCCGCACCCCGCCGGGCCGTCCCGGCGCCGGGGTCACAACTCCACGCGCCGGGACCGGTCGACGTGCTGCCGCACCTGCTCCGGCGTGAGGTAGGAGTCGGTGTACTCGAAGTCCTTGAGCTTGGCCGGTTTGCGGGCCTGGAAGCCGGTGCGCACGAAGTCGTCGCCGGCCACCGCGTTGAGTATCCAGTTCGTCAGGACCCGGGTCCTGGCGACGTTCGTGCGCAGCGCCGCCAGGTGGTAGCCGCGGGCGACCACCTGGGCGGGCAGGCCGTGCAGTTCCACACCGAGCGGCTTGGAGACGGCGTCGCTGCCGCCGAGGTCGACGACGAGGCCGAGGTCCTTGTGCTCGTACGGGCGCATCGGCTGGTTCCGCAGCGTCGCGATGACGTTGTCGGCGACGCGAGTGCCCTGGCGCATGGCGTGCTGCGCGGTCGGCGGGCAGACCGCCCCGTCGCCCTTGGCGAGGTCGGGCACGGCGGCGGAGTCGCCGAGCGCGAACACCCCGTCGTGGCCGGGCAGGCACATCTCGGCGGTGACCGCGAGCCGGCCCTTGACCGTCTCCGCACCCAGCGTGGCGATCAGCGGGCTGGCCACCACCCCCGCCGTCCAGATCAGGGTCCGGGTCGGCACCACCCGGCCGTCGGTGAAGGTGACCTCGGTCGGCCCCGCCTTGGCGATGGAGACCCCCAGCGAGACCTCGATGCCACGCCGGCGCAGCACCTCCAGCGCGCTCCGGCCCAGCTTCTCGCCCAGCTCCGGCATCAGCTTCGGCGCGATGTCGATCAGATGCCACTTGATCAGGGACGGGTCCAGCCGGGGGTAGCGCTGGACGGCGGCGTGCGTCAGGCGCTGCAGGTACGCGGCCGTCTCGGTGCCTGCGTAGCCGCCGCCGACCACCACGAACTGCAGCCGGGACTCGCGCTCGGCCGGGTCCTGGCTGGCGTCCGCGAGGTCCAGCTGGGAGATGACGTGGTCGCGGATGTAGGCGGCTTCGGCGAGCGTCTTCATCCCGAAGGCGTGGTCCGTCAGGCCCGGGATGTCGAACGTGCGGGTGACGCTGCCCGGCGCCAGCACGATGTAGTCGTACGGCTCGTCGATGAGCTCGTCGGTGATGGTGCGGATGACGCAGACCTTCGCCTTCGGGTCCACACCGATGGCCCCGCCGGGGATGATGCGGGTGCGGTACCTGCTGCTGCGGCGCAGCGAGACCGCGATCGACTGGGGCGTCAGTACGCCCGAGGCGACCTGGGGGAGCAACGGCAGGTAGAGCTGGTAGGCGAACGGCGTCACCAGGGTGATGTCGGCCTCGCCGGGGGTGAGTTTGCGCTCCAGACGGCGCACGCACTCCACTCCCGCGAAGCCTGCGCCAACCACCAGGATCCTGGGTCGTGTCACGGTGTTCATCCCTTCTGCGGCTCCAGGCGGTCTGCCTCGACGTCCATGCGCCTGCCCCTGGATCGCTGCTTCGCACCTCATCGGTCCCACCGCGTCACCACACGCTCCGCCGGCCGGGCAGGGCGGGCGTGCGCCTCGGACGAGGTTCCCTGGGCCCACCCTGCCCGCCGGCGGCCGGACGCGCACCACCGCGGGCGCGGCGGCCGTGTCGGGCGCGGTCGGTCACGGTCCGCCTCCGCGAGTTCCCGGGACGGACGGGCCTACGTATCTCACCTCTCACCCGATGTGACGGCGGCGGCAGCGGGTCCCCGCGCCGTCGTCCGACGCCGGACGGGGGCCGATGAAATCCGATCGTGTCGTGTAGGCCCCGGTCTTCCGGGTAGCCCGACCGACATGACGAGTGCGGTCGCCGGGGGAAACTGAGGTGGGATGCGAGCAGGGCCCCGACCAGTGGGACGGAGTCGCCCGGCAGGTGGTGGACGCGGTCGAGGGCCTGGTGGCCCTCTGGATCGCCACCGCCGCGGAGATCACACCCGGGCTGCCCGCACGTCAGCTGATCGCCCTGAAGACCGTGCGGCGCCGGCCCGACCTCAACCTCACCGCGCTGGCCGAGCAGCTGGGCGTCGGCCTGCCCACCGCCAGCCGGCTGTGCGACCGGCTGGAGGCCGCCGGGCTGCTGGAGCGGACCGTGCAGCCGTGCAACCGGCGGGAGGTCCAGCTGGCCGTCACCCCTCACGGGCGGCGGCTGCTGGCGGAGGTGACGGAGGGGCGCGTGCGGCGTCTGGCCGCCGTGTTCGCGGAGATGACGCCGGCGCAGCGCGCCGCTCTGCACCAGGGCCTGCTGGCCTTCCACCAGGCCCGCACGGGCCCGCGGAGGCCGCCGCCCCCGCGCAGGGCTCCGGAGGAGTGAGGCGGGACGGGCGCGTCCCGCCGGGCGGCCCGCGGCCGGGGAGAAACCGCGGGGCCGGAGGTACTGCCCGGCGGCGGACCGACCCACAGGGCGGGCGCCGAGCCGCCCATCGGCCGGACCCGCCCGGCTGCTCAACCGGACCGGAAGGATTCGCGGCCGCCTCCGCCTGCGCGCGGTCGCGCGGGACGCCCACGGGGGACGAACCGGCGCCGTCCGCACGGTCCGGTCGACACCCAGGGCCGCGGCGGGGCGGAGCCGCCCGCAGCCGCGTGCCCGCAGCGCCCTCGGATCAGGGACGTCGCTCCGTCGCCCGCGGCCGCGGGCGGGACTGCGCCGGCACGGCGGCACCGTCGGTGTGGCACAGCAGCAGGCAGACGTCGTCGTCGCGTTCGGAGTCGCTCAGCATCGGGCCCAGGATCCGGTCCGTCGCACCGTCCAGGTCGGCGTCCAGCTCCGCCGAGTCGCATGCGCCCAGCGTCGCCGCCAGACGCTCGATGCCCGCGTCTATCCCCCGCGCGCGCCGCTCCACCAGCCCGTCGGTGTAGAGCGCCAGCGTGGAGCCGGGGGAGAGGGGGACGGTGTGGTCGGCGATCTCCTGCCGCAGCGGGATGCCCAGCATCGCGCCCGGCTTGGCGTCGAGCGTGCGCACCCGGCCGTCGGGCGTCCGCAGCACCGGCGGCGGATGGCCCGCGGCGGCCCAGGTGAGCGTCGGGTCGCCGGGACGGAAGCGCGCGATCACCGCGGTGGCGTACAGGTCGGGCTGCAGGTGGTGCAGGAACGTGTGCAGCCGGGTCAGCAGCTGCCCGGGGCTCCCGCCGTCGACGGCGTACGCGCGCAGCGCCGTGCGCAGCTGGCTCATCATCACCGCCGCGCGCAGCCCGTGACCCGTCACGTCGCCGATGACGGCGATCAGGCTGCCGTCGGGCTGCCGGAAGGCGTCGTACCAGTCGCCGCCGATGTTGAGGCCGCGGGTGGCCGGCAGGTAGCGCGCGGCCAGGCCCAGCCCCGGCGTGGTGGGCAGGTCCGTGAGCAGGGCCCGCTGGAGGGTCTCGGCGATGTCCCGGTTGTGCTCGAAGCGCCGGGCGTTGTCGATGGCGATGCTGGCCCGGCGGGCCAGCTCGATCAGCATGACGGCGTCGTCGAGGTCCCAGCGCTCGCCGGGCGGCGCCAGGGTCAGCACACCCAGGGTCGTCCGCCAGGTGAGCAGCGGGATGCACAGCAGCGGCCGCGACGGGTTCAGCGCCGAGGGCGGCTGGTCGTCGACGCCGGGCAGGCCACCGGGGTGATCGGCGGCGTACTGCGCCCGCCCGGTGCGGGCGGCGATCACGGCGGCCGCCGGATGCGGGGCCGACCGGCGCCGGTCGTTGTCGTCGTCGAACAGCCACACGTCCATGCTGTCGGCGTACTCGGGCACCAGCAGTTCCGGCAGCCGGCGGACGATCTCCTCGTGGTTCAGCGAGGCCGTCAGCACGGCGCTGGCGTCCGCCAGGAACGTGAGTCTGCGGCGGGCGCTCTCCGCCTCCGTGCGCGCCTTGCGTTCGGCCGCGAAGGCCTCCCGCTGGGCCCGTCCGGCGGCGTCCAGCTCGGCGTGCAGCGCCAGGACGCCCTGGTTGGTCTGGTGCAGCTCCTCCCGGTGGAAGGCGACCAGCTCCTCCTGCTCGGCGAGCCTGTCCAGCGCCAGCGCGGTGTCCTCGTCGGCGCCGAGCAGCGCCTCGGCCAGGACCGCCGGGTCGTCCGGCACCTCGCCGTCGGGCGCGTCCGCGGCCTCGGTGCAGGCGACGGCCGTCCGCCACGGCGGCTCGGCGGCGTCCGTGTCGTCGGCCGGGGCGACCGTGACCCGCAGTTCGCCCGCCCCGGACGGGGCCTCCAGGATGAGCCGCCAGGTGCCGCCCTTGGTGAGGCAGTGCCGCAGCCGCGCGCTGAGCGCGGTGGCCAGCCGGGTCCGTTCGAGGGTGGGCACGCCGCAGGCGGCGGCCAGGCGGGCCGTGGCGATGCGGGCCCGGGCCGCCTGGGTGACGGTGCTGATCTGCCAAGTGCGCGTCATGAGTGGTCCGGCGGGGTCGTGGTCAGGACGGCCACGGCCGTGTCGTCCCGGACGGGGCGGGCGGAGCTGACGGCGTCGCGGATCGTCACGGCCGCGACGACCGCCGGATCGGCCGCCGGCAGACCCGGCCCGCGGGGCGGGGTCCAGCGGCTCGGCAGGCCGTCGCTGTGCAGGATCAGCAGGCACCCGGCGCCCCACGGCGCCTGGTGCTCGGGCAGGGTCGTGGGGAGGTGCGCGCCGACGATGCCCGGCTTGGACAGCAGCGCCCGCCAGGTGTCGCCCGCCCGCAGCCGCGCCCCCACGTTGCCGACGCCGGCGAAGCGGAGCCGCTGCGCGCGGAGGTCGACCTGGGCCAGAGCGACGGCCGCGCCGCGGGTGCCGCGCAGCGCCGCGTCGAGCTGCCGGAGCAGGTCGGCGGGCGTGAGGTGGGCGCAGCGGTGCAGGGTCTCCACCGCCGCGGTCGACGCCCGCGCGGCCCCGGGGCCGTGGCCCAGCCCGTCGGCCAGCATCAGGGTCACCCGGTCCCCGGCGCGCGCCCAGCTCCAGGCGTCGCCGGAGTGCTCCACCCCGGCGAAGGGGATGTTGATCCCGCCCGCCCACAGGTCCGCCGGCGGCCGGTGGCGGGTGCCGGGCCGCTTCGCGGCGGCGCCCACGCGGGCCAGTGCCACCGTGCCCCGGCCGGGCGCGCTGTGCAGGGCGAAGTCGTCGGCCGCCCGACGGCACGTGCCCAGTCCGGCGCCCAGCGACCGCGTCGTCGAGAAGCCGTCCCGCAGTGCCGCGGCGACGTCGGCCATGCCCGGACCCCGGTCGATCGCCGCTATCTGGACGACCGGGGCCGGGTCGTCGCCGTCGGACACGGCGGCCGGGGGGACGACCTCGACGAGGACCTGGCCGCCCTCGGCGTGCTTGAGCAGGTTCGTGGACAGCTCGGTGGCCACCAGTGCGGCGGCCGCGGTACGCCCCTCGTCGAGCCCGGCGACCGCCGCCGCGCTCTCCGCGGCGACCCGGGCGTCCGGCACCCGCGTCGAGTCGTGCACCGGCACGTCCCACACCCGCGGCATCAGGCCTCCCCGCGCGGAAGCGGCGGACGGACCGCCCACGAGGTCACGGTGACGGTGGTGCCGGCGCCCGGGGTGCTGTCGACGGCGAACTCGTGCACCAGCCGCCGGGCGCCGCCCAGGCCCATCCCCAGGCCGTCGCCCGAGGTGCAGCCGTCGCGGAGCGCCTGCTCGAGGTCGGGGATGCCGGGGCCCTCGTCGCTGAAGGCCAGGCGCAGTCCGTGCGCGGACCCGTCGACCACGTGCGTCACCTCCATGTGTCCGCCCCCGCCGTGCACCAGGGTATTGCGGGCCAGTTCGCTGGCCGCGGTGACCAGCTTCGTCTGGTCCACCAGGCCGAAGCCGAGCCGGGCGGCCGCCTGGCGTACGTGCTGCCGGACCCGTACGAGATCGATGTCCGAGCGGATCGGCAGGGATGCCCGGACGCCCGCGGCCGTCTCCATCACCGGCTCCCCGGGCGCCGGCAGCCGGTGCCGGGGGCGGGATCCTGGGCGGACACCAGCCGGACGGCCTCCTCGGTGCTGAGCGCCGTCCGCAGACCGGGCAGCGTCAGGCCCAGCTCCACCATGGTGATCGCGACCGCGGGCCGCATGCCCGCGATGACGGTCCGCGCCGCCAGGAGCCGGGCCTGCGCGGCGATCTCGGCGAGGACGCGGCCGAGGAAGGAGTCGACGATCTCGACGCCGGAGAGGTCGATGACGAGCCCCGACGCCCGGGTGCGGGCGATGGTCTCGCCGATGTCCTGCTGGAGCTGCTCGGCCGCGCCGTCGAACAGGTCTCCCTGGATGGTCACCAGGAGCACGTCACCGAGCCGGAGCACCGGTACGTGCCCCGCGGCGGGCCGGGAGAGGTCGCCCATCACCGGTGGTCCACACCGCCGGGCGCCGAAGGGACGAGGCCGGCGCCGAGCTCGCGCAGCGCGTGGCCGAGGGCGTCCGCGAGGCTGGCGCGGGTGACGACCGTGCCCAGGTCCAGGCCGAGGTGGACGATGGTCTGCGCGATGGCCGGGCGGATGCCGGAGACCACGCACTCGGCGTCCATCAGACGGGCCGCGGCGACCGTCTTCATCAGGTGCTGGGCCACGAGCGAGTCGACGGTGGGCACCCCGGTGATGTCGAGGATCGCGAAGCGCGCCCGCTGGTCGACGACGGCCTCCAGGAGCGTCTCCATGACGACCTGGCTGCGGGCGCTGTCGAGCGTCCCGATCAGCGGCACGGCGACGATGCCGTCCCACAGCTTGATGACGGGCGTGGCGGCCTCCAGCAGCTGGAGCCGCTGCCGGTCGATCAGCGCCCGGCCCTCGCCGAGCGCCGTCTCCATCACCACCAGCCGCAGGGTGCCGAGGAGGACCGTGAGGGTGTTGGTGCACTCCCGCACCCACTCCGCCGGTGCGCCGGCAAGCTCCGCGGCCAGCAGGTCCACCACCGGCGGCCGCAGCAGGTCCACCTCGTGCGACACCTGCACCGGGCTCAGGCCCGCGCGCGTGCGGGCGGCCGCCATCCGGGACAGCTGCTCGCGCACCGCCGCGAACCCGTCGGCCTCGGGGTCGGCCACGCGCCCGGAGAGGGCGACCGCGGCCAGGGCGTCGACCAGGGCCCCGCCCGCCTCCACCGCCTCGTCGCGGGAGACGGTGGACACGGTGCGGAACAGTGCCTCGTCGGCCCAGCGCCGGGCGACCCGGTCCCGGCGGCGGTGCAGGAAGTCCCCGACCTCCCGCGCCGGCGATCCGTGCTGTCCTGCCGCTTCGTGCTCCGGCACCTGCTCCACTCCTCATCTGCGTCGGTTGCATCGCTCCGCACCCGCTGGAGGCAACGGGACGGCGATGTGACCTTTGCCGGACGACAACTGTATCCATCCGCCCACGTCGTCCGACACCCGTCCCGGCCGGCCCGTCCGGTCGGGTGGCGGGCCCGCCGGCCGCCGCCCGGCAGACGTTCGCGCCGTGGACCGCCGTTCGAATCGCCCGGCGGCGCGGGCCGGGGGAGCCGTTCGGATCCCTAGGCCGGCTGCTTGCCGAACCAGTCGAGGCACACGACCAGCGCGTCGTCGTCCGGCTCGGCGCTGCCGCGGTGGCCGTTCAGCTCGCGCAGCACCGCCGCGGGCACCTCCGCCGCCGGAAGCAGCCCCGCTGAGGCGATAGCCCTGGTCAGAGCGCGTTCCCCGTAATGCTCGCCGCCGGGCGCGGCGACCGCGTAGACGCCGTCGCTGACGAACATGAGCCGGTCGCCGGGCCGGAGCTGGAACTCCTGGGACACGTAGTCGGTCTCCTCGAACATGCCGAGCGGCAGCTGCTGCTCCAGGGAGACGGCCGTCACGGCCCGGTCGCGCACGCTCAGCATCCGCGGGGAGCCCGCGTCGACCACCTGCATACGGCCGGTGGACAGCTCCAGTTCCAGCATCAGCACCGACAGGTGGGCCCGGCCGTGGTAGTGCCCGTAGACGGCCTGGTCGGCCAGCGCCGCCTGGTCGGCGAGGGGGAGGCCCGCCCGCCGGGCGTTGCGCAGCGCGTTGATCCCGAGGCTCGTCAGCAGCGAGGCCTCGATCCCCTCGCCCATGCCGTTGGTGAGGTACAGCATCAGCCGGTCGGCGGAGACGGACCAGTCGAAGTTGTCCCCGTGGATCGCGTAGGCGGGCTGGAGCTGCGCGCCGAGCGCGTACTCGGGCGCCGAGCAGGAGCGGGCCGGCAGCAGCTGCCACTGCATCTCGGCCGCGAGGGTGAGCCGGTCCTTGCGGCGGGAGCGCATGTAGAGGTCGGTGTCGCGGTCGGCGACGACGATCTCGTGGCCCAGCGCCCGCGCCGCCTCGACGAGATCGCCCAGCTGCGCGTCCGCGTGCGCGGACGCGGTCAGGGTGACGCACAGCACGCCGAGCCGGTCGCCGCGCACGGTGACGGGCAGGAACACCCGCACCCGGCCGTCGCCGCGTTCCTCCACGAACGGCTCCTGTGCCCCGAAGGCCCGTCCGGCCGGGCTGCCGTGCACGGGCATCGGCCGGCCGGCGTGCGGGGAGTCCGCGACGGGCTGCAGCACCGTCAGTCCGTAGTCGGCCATCAGGAACTCGACGGCCTCCGCCTCGTACTGGCTGCAGAGCACCTTTCTGAGGGTGTCCACCACGCGGTGCGGAGCCGCGGAGCGCAAGGCCCGCTCGACGGCCACGAGTCTGTTCACGATGTCGGTTATGCCATTCCTGTGATGCGGCGGAGTCACGTCCGTGCCATGGTGGCCGAGACACCGCGTTCCATTCTGATCCTCCACCGCGCCGCTGTCCCACCCGACGGTGAGCTGACAGCAGCCGGGAACCCTGGGAGAGTGTGACCGTGACGTCCCCCTACTCCCGTCCGCACCCCACCGAGGTGGCGCATGTGACCTCGGAGGCGGCGGAGCTGCTGGAGGTCCTGTGGGGCCGTGCTTCCACGGGTCCGGTCTCCGCCTCCCAGCTGCGCGTGCTGTTCATCCTCGAGCACAACGAAGGCATCAACCTGCGCACCCTCGCCGACGCCCTCGGCTCCACGCCCCCGTCGACGAGCCGGCTCTGCGACCGGCTGGAGGCGGTGGGCTTCGTCCGCCGCGAGACGGCGGTCAGCAGCCGCCGTGAGGTGCAGCTGGAGCTCAGCCGCCACGGGCGGGCGTTCCTCGCCGACCTGCGCGCCCGCCGTGAGGCCGCGCTGCAGTCCGTCCTGGAGCAGATGCCCGCGGCGCACCGGGCCGCGCTGCTGACCGGGCTGGACGCGTTCTGCGCCGCGGCGTCCGCACAGATCCACGACAACGAGACGACGGACGACGCCCGTACGGCGTGACCGTCCGCCTCCCCGGCCGTGACGCCGGCGGGCCCGGACGGGTGCCCAGGCCGCGTTCCGCCGACCGACGCACGCGTCCACCGGCCATGCCCTGCCTCCCGTCCCTCCCGCCGCGCACGACTGCCCGCACACTTTGTTGCCTGACGGCTACAGTTGTCAAACGGCAACTGTAGCCCCCGCGGGAGCGACGGCGAACGGCGCTCACGCACCGGGTGCGCGGCGGACCGTCAGCCCTCCTGCTCGCCGGGCGCCTCCTCGGCCGTCTCCGGCTGCCGGTCGACCAGCGCGAGCGCCTCGTCCACGGTCTCGGACACCGGCACGGTGATGCTCACGCCCGTCAGGTCCAGGATCCGGCGCACGGCCGGCGTGGGCCCGATGATGTGCACGCTGCCGGGCCGGTCGCGGACCTCCTGGTACACCCGCAGGATGATGTTCATGCCGGAGGAGTCCATGAAGGGGACCCCGGAGAGGTCGAGCAGGAAGTGCCGCCGGCCGTGGTGGAGCTGGTTGGCCAGGTGGGCCTGCAGCTCGGTCGCGGTGTCGACGTCCAGGTAGCCCTCGACCGTGAGCAGGGCTACGTCCTCCCGGGGCAGGGTGACTTCCACGGACAGGGGGTTCTGGGCAATGGGCACGGGTACCTCCAACGAGTGCTGACGGCGAGGGCAGGTTGCCCCGGTCGGCCCCTTCGATGCGCGTCGATCCCGGCGCCGTGCCGTGATCAAGCTCTCACCGGGGCCTACGGGCGACGATCGCCGAAACCGCAGGACGGCGGGACTTGTCGCACGCACCGGCCCCATGCCGTGCCCCCTTTCACCTGCGGGTCTTCGACTCTCGCCGCGCCTCGGCACCTACCCCGGAATCAATCCGCCATGCCCACGGACAGCCGGGGTCGTTAGACGTGGGGGGCCCGACGTGACACGGTGGGAGCAGCCCCCGGGCCTGAAGGCCCACACCCCCATCAGAGAGGGGGGCGAAGCAGATGGGCGCACACGTCTCATTGAACCCCGTCGGCACCACCGCGACGCTGACGCTCGACACCGACATCGACGACCAGACCCGCCCGGCCGTGGAAGCCGTGGCCGCCGGCCTGCCCGCCACCGTCCGGGAACTCACCCTCGACTTCCGCCGCGTGAGGTTCGTGGACAGTGCGGTACTGCACCTGATCCTGACGCTGCGCCACAACCTCGACCGCACCGGCGGCCGGGTCCTGGTCGCGGGCCTGGGCGCGCAGCCCCACCGGCTCCTCGCACTGGCCACCGACCTGTGGCCCGAGAGCCGCTGGGAGACCTACCTGACCCCGGCGGCGTAGGGCCGGCGGGGCCGTTCGGGCGCCTTGGGCCATCGCCGGGAACGGTGGCGGCGACGGGACAGAACGGGACGACGACAGGAAGGGGGCCTGCCCGTGCCGGGCAGGCCCCCTTCCGGCGTGTTCCCCGCCGGACGGCGACTACGGCAGCGGCGTGCCGCCGGTGGCGTTGACGATCTCCGCCGTGATGTAGCTCGCCCGCTGCGAGGCGAGGAAGACGTAGGCCGGTGCCATCTCGGCCGGCTGGGCGGGCCGCCCGAGCGGCGCCTGCTTGCCGAACGACTGCGTGTCCGGCATGGTCGCCGGGATCAGCGGGGTCCACACGGGGCCGGGGGCGACCGCGTTGACGCGGATGCCGTCCTCCGCGACCATCTGCGCCAGCCCCTGGGTGAACGCGACGATGGCGCTCTTGGTCATGGCGTAGTCCAGCAGGTGCGGGCTCGGCTTGTAGGCCTGCACGGACGTGGTGTTGATGATCGAGGATCCGGCCCGCATGTGCGGCAGCGACATCTTCGACAGCCAGAACATGCCGTAGAGGTTCGTGCGCATCACCCGGTCGAACTGCTCGGTGGAGATGGCACCGATGCCGTCCGGCTGGGACATCTGGTAGGCCGCGTTGTTGATCAGCACGTCGATGCGGCCGAACTCGGAGACGGCGCGGTCCACCAGGTCACGGCACTGCTGCTCCTCGCGGATGTCGCACACCACCGGCACCGCCGTGCGTCCGGCCTCCTCCACCAGCCGGGCGGTCTCGCGAGCGTCCTTCTCCTCCTCGGGGAGGTAGGTGAAGACCACGTCGGCGCCCTCGCGGGCGAACGCGATCGCGACCGCCCTGCCGATGCCGGAGTCGCCGCCCGTCAGCAGGGTCTTGCGGTCGGTGAGCAGGCCGCAGCCCTGGTAGGACTCCTCCCCGTGGTCCGGCGGCGGGTCCATGGGCCCGGTCCAGCCCGGGTGCTCCTGGCCCTGCTGCGGAAACTCCGGCTGCGGGTGCTGCGTCGTCGGGTCCTGCTGGCGGTCGTCGGTCATGGTGGTGCACCTCCGTGGGGGGAACGCCCCGTGATCGCCGGGCGTACGTCGCTGCTCCAAGTGCCCACAGCCGCGCGGCGCACACCAGCGGACACGCGCACGGCCCCCGGCCCCCCGCGCCGATGGCGGGCGGCCGGGGGCCGTGTGCCGTGGACCCGTGCTCACCAGGAGTTGCTGCCCGGGCGCCGTCGCCGCGCGGCCGCCCCTCGCGTCCCGGCCCCCGCGGCCGGCGCGGCGCGCGACAGGCCGTCAGCCGACCCTGATGCCCACGATGCAGGTGTCGTCGTCCGTGTCCGACTTGCTGTACGTCAGCAGGCGGTCCAGCTGCTGGTCCAGCGTGCGCGGCGCGGCGCTGGCCGTGGTCAGCAGGTGCGTCAGCGACTCCTCGACCGAGCGGTCCCGCCGCTCGATCAGGCCGTCGGTGTACATCAGCAGCGTGTCCTGCGCCGCCAGCTGCACCTCGTCCTCCTCGTACACGGCCTCGGGCACCGCGCCCAGCAGCAGGCCCCGGACCAGCGGCAGCGGCGCCGCCTCCGCATCGCGGACCAGCACGGGCGGCAGATGGCCCGCGCGGGCCCAGCGCAGGGTGTGCCGTTCCGGGTCGTACAGCGCGCACACCGCCGTGGCCGTGACCGCGCCGGTCAGATGGTGCGCCACGATGTTCAGCCACGACAGCAGCTGGCCCGGCCCGGCGCCCGTCACGGCCAGACCGCGCAGCGCGTTGCGCAGCACGACCATGCTGGTCGCGGCCTCGATGCCGTGGCCGGCGACGTCGCCCACGCACAGCAGCACCAGCCCCGACGGCAGCACGACCGCGTCGTACCAGTCGCCGCCCACCAGCTGCTCGGTCTCGGCCGGCCGGTAGCGCACGGCGACCTGCAGGTCGGGGACCTGCAGGGGCGCCTGCGCCGGGGGCATGATCGCGTGCTGGAGCTGCAGGGTGAGCCGGTTGCGCTCACTGGCCTGCTGCTCGGTGTGGGCGAGCTGGTCGCGGGTGGCGGCGAGCGCCACCTCCGTCCAGTGCTGCGCCGAGATGTCCTGGTAGGCGCCGCGGACGACGAACAGCCGCCCGTCGGTGTCGAGGACCGGCTCGGCGACGATCCGCATGTGACGGGTGACCCCGTCCGGCCGTTGCAGCCGGAAGGCCGCGGAGGCCGGCCGCCGGTGGTGCAGCACGGTGCGCAGGAACCGGCGGATGGCGACCGCGTCGTCCGGGTGCGCGTAGGCGGGCAGCTCCTCCAGCGGCACCGGGGTGCTCGACGGCGCCCGCCCGTACAGGTCGAACAGCTGGCCGTTCCAGGTGATCTCGCCGGTCAGCAGGTTCTCCTCGAACCCGCCGATGCGGCCGAGGCGCTGGGCGTGCTGGAGCAGACTGGCCAGCCGCGCCGTCTCGTCCTCGATGCGCCAGATGAGCAGCACGCTGCTGCCGTGCCGGCTGATGCTGATGTCCGCGACCGCCGACAGCGGCACCTGCCCCACCAGCGCGGTCAGGTGCATGCGGCGCGCCCGGAACGGCTCGCCCGTCGCGTACACCCGCTCGATCCGCTGGAAGAGCTCGCTCTCCCCGGCGGTCATCGGGTAGGCCTCCAGCAGCAGCGCGCCGCTGACCACCGCCCGCGGCCGTCCCGCCGGGTCGAGGAAGCGGCTGTTGACGTGCTGGATGCGGAAGTCCACCAGCTGGCCGGAGCCGTCGACGTGCGGCACCAGCACCAGCGCGGGGTCGTGCAGCCCGTCGGCGAGGTCCATCAGCTCGGCGGCGTCCGGCATGACCCGGGGCTCGAGCCCGAGGTCGTGGCGCAGCGTGTACGTCTCCAGCGTGTGCGCGCACAGTTCCGCCAGGGCCTCCACCTGGCGGACCACCTGCGGCGGCTGCGGCTCCAGCGGCGACGGCCAGACGATCTCCAGCACGCCGTGGATGCGTCCGCCGGTCCCGGCGGGCAGGGCCACCCGGCCGCCGTCCGGATGCAGATGCCGTCCGATGGTCGGCAGGCCGGTCTCGGCGAGCGACGTCAGCCACACGCCGGTCCGCTCGCTCAGGCCGCGGCGCGCGACGGTGGCCACCTCCGGGGGCACGTACCGCCAGCGGCCGGCCTCGGCGGGCGAGAAGCCGGCACTGCCCGCCAGGCTGAGCGAGCCGTCGGCGCCCGCCGCCCAGACCGCCACGGCCACCGCGCCGAGCGGGCGCAGCGCGTGCTCCAGCAGGGAGTCGGCGACGGCCTGCGTGTCCTGCGCGGCGAGCGCGCCGCTCTCGGCGGCGCGCAGCCGCACGGCCGCGGACTCCTGCTCGGCGGCCGTGCTGCCCGCAGCGACCGCGAGGAAGGCGTCGGTGACCTCCGACATCCGGTCGCGGGCGGCCTGGTTGATGACCTCGACCGCGAACTCCAGGGGCGTCACCTTGGCCTGCTCGGTCAGCTCCGCGAGCTGCCGGGCGGCCTGCGCCGGTCCGCAGCCGAGGCGTTCGACCAGGATGCCCTTGGCGAGCTCGATCAGCGCCCGCCCCTCGGCCTCCACCTGCGCCGCCCGCACCTCGCGCCGCAGCCGCTCGACCGTGGCGGCCAGCCTGCCCACGGGGGAGGTGGAGGAGGCACCGGCGAGTTCGCGGGACGGCGGCTCGGCGGAGTCCGGCTGCCCGGGGATCGCGGGCGGCTCCGGGTGCGGCTCGGCACCTCCCGGTTCGAGGCGGTGCTCCGCGCCGGCCGGTCCGAGGCGCGACTGCGCGCCGGCCGGCTCGTGCGGCTGCTCGGGAGTGCTCACGATGCGGATGCTCCTCGGCTGCGGGGCCCTCGGGTGCGGAACGTGCGGTCTGGGGTGCCGCCCGTCCCGCCGGCGGGCGGGACGGGCCTCGGCACGCTCACGCCGACAGCCAGCGCCGGACGCAGGCGATGAGGTCGTGCGTGTCGACGGGCTTGGTGACGTAGTCGCTGGCGCCCGAGGCCAGCGACTTCTCCCGGTCGCCGGGCATCGCCTTGGCGGTGACGGCGATGATGGGCAGCTCGGCGTACTGCGGCATCTTGCGGATCTCCGCGGTGGCCGTGTAGCCGTCCATCTCCGGCATCATCACGTCCATCAGGACCAGCGCGATGTCCGGGTTGTCGACCAGCGTCTCGATGCCCTTGCGTCCGTTCTCCGCGTGCAGCACCCGGAAACCGTACAGCTCCAGGATGCCGCTGAGCGCGAACAGGTTGCGGGCGTCGTCGTCGACGACGAGGACGGTACGGCCGGCGAAGGTGCCGTCGACCGGCGGCGCGAGCTCCGACGGGTCCTCGTTGCGCACCAGCGACAGCACGTCCCCGGGCTCCTCGGCCGACAGGTGCAGGGCGATGCGCTCGCGCAGCTCGTCCAGGCTGGAGAGGAACTCCACGGCGCCGTCGTCCGCGCGTGAGCGCAGCGCCTCCGCCCGGGCCACGTCGGGCCGGTGGCCGCTGTGGATGAGCACCGGCACACCCGCCAGCGCCGAGTCGCCCTCCAGCGCCTGCAGGAAGCGCGACGCCTCCCCGTCGGGCATGTCCAGGTCGAGGACGACGCAGTGGCACGGCTCGGCCGCCAGGGCACCCGCCGCCTCCTGGGCGCCGATGGCGGTGATCACCTCGACCGCGGGCGGCGCGGCGGCGTCGTCCGGGCTGTGCCGGGCGACGTCCGCGACGACGCTCTCGGCCACGAGGGTCAGCAGTCCGCGCGGCCGCTCCTCGACGACCAGCAGCCGGCGGGCGCGCTGCCCGGCCGGGCCCGGGCGCTGGGGCGCCGGGAGCTGGGCGGCCGGCGCCGACGCCGCGAGCTGCACCGGTTCGGCCTCCGGCGCCCGGGCGCTGTCGAACTGCTCGAATTCCGGCAGGGCCACGGGCAGGAAGAGCGTGAAGGTGCTGCCCCGGCCCGGGGTGCTGTCCACGGTCACGGCCCCGCCGAGCAGGTGCGCGATCTCCCGGGTGATGGACAGGCCGAGGCCCGTGCCGCCGTACTTGCGGCTCGTGGTGCCGTCGGCCTGCTGGAAGGCTCCGAAGATCGTCTCCAGGTGCTGTTCCTGGATGCCGATGCCGGTGTCCTTCACCCGGAAGGCCACGACGGCGCTGCCCCGGACCACGCCGGCCGGCACGTCGTCGTCCGTCGCGGGCTCGATGGACAGCTCCACACCGCCCTGTTCGGTGAACTTCACCGCGTTGGACAGCAGGTTGCGCAGGACCTGGCGCAGCCGGGAGTCGTCGGTGAGCAGGTCCCCGGGCGCGCCGGCCGCGGTGGTGACCGTGAACTCCAGGCCCTTCTGCGTCGTCATCGGCCGGAAGGTGGCCTCGACGTACTCGATGAGCTGGCGCAGCGACACCCGTTCCGGGCTGACGTCCATCTTGCCCGCCTCGACCTTCGACAGGTCGAGGATGTCGTTGATCAGCTGCAGCAGGTCGGAGCCCGCGGAGTGGATGATGCCCGCGTACTCCACCTGCTTGGGCGTGAGGTTGCGCGAGGGGTTCTGCGCCAGCAGCTGGGCGAGGATGAGCAGGCTGTTGAGCGGGGTGCGCAGCTCGTGGCTCATGTTCGCCAGGAACTCCGACTTGTACTTCGAGGCGAGCGACAGCTGCTGGGCGCGCGCCTCGAGCTCCTGCCGCGCCTGCTCGATCTGCAGGTTCTTCGCCTCGATGTCACGGTTCTGGGCCGCCAGCAGCGAGGCCTTCTCCTCCAGCTCCGCGTTGGAACGCTGCAGTTCCTCCTGCTGCTCCTGCAACTCGGCAGAACGGGCCTGCAGTTCGGCGGTCAGACGCTGCGACTCGTCCAGCAGCTCGTCGGTGCGCGCGTTGGCCACGATCGTGTTGACGTTGACGCCGATGGTCTCCCGCAGCTGCTCCAGGAAGTCCCGGTGGATCGCGGTGAAGGGGGAGACGGACGCCAGCTCGATCACGCCCAGTACCTGGTCCTCGAACAGGATGGGCAGCAGCAGCAACGCGGTCGGCACGGCCTGGCCGAGCCCGGAGGAGATGGTGATGTAGCCCTGCGGCAGCTCGTCGACGCTGATCGTGCGGCGGCTGCGCGCGGCCTGGCCGACCAGGGACCGGCCGAACCGGATCCGGACGGGCCGGTCGTCGTCGGGGTGGCCGTAGCCGCCCACGAGCCGCAGCTCCGGCCCCTCCTCGCCCTCCTCGGCGAGGTAGAAGGCGCCGTACTGGGCCGCGACCAGGGGGGCCAGCTCCTCCATGATCAGCTCGGCCACCACGGGCAGGTCGCGGTGCCCCTGCATCAGGCTGGAGATCCGCGCCAGGTTGGTCTTCAGCCAGTCCTGCTCCTGGTTGGCCCGGGTCGTCTCGCGCAGGGACCCCACCATCGAGTTGATGTTGTCCTTGAGCTCGGCGACCTCGCCGGAGGCCTCCACGGTGATCGACCGGGTCAGGTCGCCCTCGGCCACGGCGCTGGCGACCTCGGCGATCGCGCGCACCTGGCGGGTCAGGTTCCCGGCCAGCTCGTTGACGTTCTCCGTCAGGCGCTTCCAGGTGCCGGAGACACCCTCCACCTCGGCCTGGCCGCCGAGGCGTCCTTCGGTGCCGACCTCGCGGGCGACGCGGGTGACCTCGTCGGCGAAGGCGGAGAGCTGGTCGACCATCGTGTTGATGGTCGTCTTGAGCTCCAGGATCTCGCCGCGCGCGTCGACGTCGATCTTCTTCGACAGGTCGCCCTTGGCCACCGCGGTCGTCACCAGCGCGATGTTGCGCACCTGGCCGGTGAGGTTGTTGGCCATGGAGTTGACGTTGTCGGTCAGGTCCTTCCACGTGCCCGCCACGTTGGGCACGTGGGCCTGGCCGCCGAGGCGTCCTTCGGTGCCGACCTCGCGGGCGACGCGGGTGACCTCGTCGGCGAAGGCGGACAGCGTGTCGACCATCGTGTTGATGACGTCGGCCAGCGCCGCGACCTCGCCCTTGGCCTCGACGGTGATCTTGCGGGAGAGGTCGCCGCGGGCCACGGCGGTGGCGACCTGGGCGATGGAGCGCACCTGCCCCGTCAGGTTCGACGCCATGACGTTGACGTTGTCGGTCAGGTCCTTCCACGTGCCCGACACGCCGCGCACGTCCGCCTGGCCGCCGAGGCGTCCTTCGGTGCCGACCTCGCGGGCGACGCGGGTGACCTCGTCGGCGAAGGCGGAGAGCTGGTCGACCATCGTGTTGATGGTGTTCTTCAGTTCCAGGATCTCGCCGCGGGCGTCGACGGTGATCTTCTGGGAGAGGTCGCCCTGCGCCACGGCCGTGGCCACCTGGGCGACGTTGCGGACCTGGGCGGTCAGGTTGCCCGCCATGAAGTTCACGGAGTCCGTGAGGTCCCGCCAGGTGCCCTTGACGCCCTTGACGTCCGCCTGGCCGCCGAGGCGTCCTTCGGTGCCGACCTCGCGGGCGACGCGGGTGACCTCGTCGGCGAAGGCGGACAGCTGGTCGACCATCGTGTTGATGGTGCTCTTCAGTTCCAGGATCTCGCCGCGGGCGTCGACAGTGATCTTCTGGGACAGGTCGCCCTTGGCCACCGACGTCGTCACCTGGGCGATGTTGCGCACCTGCGAGGTGAGGTTGCCCGCCATGAAGTTCACCGAGTCGGTCAGGTCACGCCAGACGCCGGCGACGCCCGGCACCTTGGCCTGGCCGCCGAGGCGTCCTTCGGTGCCGACCTCGCGGGCGACGCGGGTGACCTCGTCGGCGAAGGCGGACAGCTGGTCGACCATCGTGTTGACGGTCTCCTTCAGCTGCAGGATCTCGCCACGGGCCGGCACGTCGATCTTCTGCGACAGGTCGCCCTTGGCCACCGCCGTCGCCACCTGGGCGATGTCGCGGACCTGGGTGGTGAGGTTGCCCGCCATGGCGTTCACCGAGTCGGTCAGATCGGCCCAGGTGCCCGAGACGCCCGGCACCTCCGCCTGACCGCCGAGGGTGCCCTCGGTGCCGACCTCGCGGGCGACGCGGGTGACCTCGCGGGTGAAGACGGACAGCTGGTCGACCATGCCGTTGAACACGGTGGCGATGTCGCCCATCAGGCCGTCGGCGTCCTCGGGCAGTCGCGTGCCGAAGTCGCCGTCGCGCACGGCCGTCAGACCCGCCAGGAGCTGTCTCAGCTCCTGGTCTCCCGGCACAGCGTCGACCACCTCGGTCCTGTCGCTGGTCATCCGCATCCTCGTCCCGCTCCCCAGGAGTCCCCCCAGCGGAGACTCGGAACCTGGCCGGCCGCCGTCGCGGGCCCGCCCGTTGTGTTCGCATTTCCGCAGTTCACGGATCTGCATGATGAGAAAATACGCCGCAGGCTAACCCAGATGGACCGTCCCGAACAAAACCCCGCGCGGGCGTGCCGGACGCTTCCGGATCACCCGGAAGACTTCCTGTGTGAATCCGCGAACAAGGGGTAGACGGGTGAGTTTGCCGGGCGCGCCCCCGCGGGCGGCGCCGCCCCGCGGTGGCCGGCCCGGGGCACCCCTGCCGTACGCTCACCCCGGCGCGCCAGCGCCCCACCGGCAGACCGCCGCACGTGGAAACCCCCGGCCCCGGAATTCGTATGACCACACCACAGCCACAGCCGTTCAGCCTCTCCGTGGACGCCGGACCGCCCTCGGCCGTCCTGCGCGTCGCCGGCGGCCTCGACTACGAGACGCACGGCGAACTGGTGAAGAGCGTCACGTCCCTGCTCACTTGGCACCCGCTGCGCGAGCTGACGCTCGATCTCTCCCGGCTGGACGCCGTCGACTCCTCCGGACTGTCCGCGTTGCTGCTGATCCGGCGCCGGACCGACGAGGCGGGCGTCGTCCTGCGCCTGGACCGGCGCCCGGCCGTCCTGGAGCGCCTGCTGGACAGGACGGGCACCCTGGAACTGCTCACCGGCCCCGCACCGGTCTCCGGCCGGCAGCACCGCCCCGGCGCGGGGTAAGAAGCGCCGCACCTGGCCGAAGGCCCCGAATGCGGCCGCCTGAGCAGGGTAGTTGCTGCTGTGTGGAGCCGGGCGGGTGATGACCGTCCCGTCCGAGGGCTCACACTCGTCTCGCTCGGGGAGGAAGGACAGCGTGGCCATCGACACCATCTGGTCGTACCCGCCGCAGGCGGCTCACGTCCACGGACTGGACCTGACCGGCTTCACCGTCGTCGCCACCGACGGCACGATCGGCCATGTGGACCGCGAGGCGGACCACTTCGGCATGCGGCACCTGATCGTCGACACCGGTGTGTGGGTGTTCGGCAAGAGCGTCCTCGTACCGGCCGGCGTCGTCACGGGCATCGACCCCGAAGGCCGGCGGGTCACGGTGGCCTGCAGCAGGGGAGAGGTCAAGGCGGCACCGCGCTTCCGGATCGACAGCGAGACCATGGATCCGGACTACCTGACCAGCGTGGGCGACTACTACCACCGGCTTCCGCCCCGCGAGGCGACCACCGCCTGACGGAGCAAGCACACGGCAAGGGCGGCGGCGGGCCTCCGTCGCCCCCGGCGTCGGCGTCGGCGGACGCGTGACCGGAACAGACCGGCCGCTCCTATGCTGGAGCGGCCCACGGGATGCGCGTGGCGGCCCGGCGAGCCGTGGAGGAAGAGTCTGCCGATGCCCGACGAACGTCGGCCCGCCCTGATGTCGTCCGTCCCCCGGATCCGCTGTGCCGCGCAGGCGACCGGTGGCGTCGACGGCACGGACACGCCATGGCGCACTGGGACGCCCCTGGCGGGGGTCCGCCGGTTTGGACCGTCCGGACCGTCGCCGGCCTCCGGCACCGCGTTCGTGGCCCCGGCCGTCCGGAAGCGTCCCCGTCGGCGCCCGGCCGGGCAGCGCCGGAGCACGCGGGGGAGGCCTCTCGCCGCGGCGGGCCGTTCGGCGGGAGCGTGAAAGGCTGTGTGACGTGACAGGAACCGCGGGGTGCTTCCTCCTCGCCGATACTGTCGGGGTGGCGATGGAGGTGCCCGGGGAAGTGACCGAACGGTGAGAGACGACGAGCACCCGCGCGCGCCCCGCGCCGAGCGGGCGGATCACGGGGACCCGGCGCGCGCGGACCGCGCCGACGGGGCGGTCCCCGCGCTGTGCGACCCCGCGCCGGACCGGCCACCGGCACCGCGGATCCAGGTCACCAGCGCCGCGACGGCCCGCGCGTACGCGCGGTCGGTGGTACAGGAACAGTGGAACTCCGCCACGCGCACGGCGCGGGAGGAGGACGTCATCGATCTGCTGCTGGTCGTCTCCGAACTGGTCACCAACGCCATCCGGCACGGCGACGGCCTCGCCGGCTTCGAGGTGGTGCCGACCGACGCGGGCGTGCGCCTGGCCGTTCACGACAACAGCGACGTCGTCCCGGAGGTCGCCTACGGGCCCGGCGACCTCCCCACCGCTCACCGGGGCAGCGGATACGGCTGGCCGCTCATCATCCGGCTGGCCCGTGAGATCGTCATCGACCGGCGCGCCGGGGGCGGCAAGACCGTCAGCGTCCTGGTGCCCCTGCACGTGGGTTAGGCCGGGTCCGCGAAGTCCCGTCGTCCGGAGGCGGGCGGGACTTCGCGGACCCGGCCCGGAACCTGCCGCCGGCGGTGTGCCGGACCGGCCGAGCCGACCGGGACCGACCGGAGAGAAGTTCACGGGAGTGGTGCCCGCCCGGCGCGTCCGACGCACGAGCCCGTACGCACGAGCGGCCATGCACGGTTGCTGGGGGGCGGGATCGACCGCGTCACAGGCGGACGCGTGCGGCCTTTGGGCTTGCGCTTCTCCGCGCGGCGGACGCAGCCCGGGCCGGCCCCGCGGCCGGCCGCTCCTCGCTCACCAGGGGAGGAAGACGTGCACGTCCTTGCCGTGCTCGTTCGTCACGACGCTGACCTGGTCGCAGAGGGTGTGCACGAGGTGCCAGCCGATACCGCCGCTGCCCCGGCTCGGATGGAACGGGCGCGGAGCCGGCGGCGTCGTGCTGGTGTCGCTCAGGGTGACGTGCACTCCGTCGAACGTACGGCGCAACCGCAGCTCGAAGGGGCCCGGCGCGTACTGCACCGCGTTCGCGGCGAGCTCCGTGACGACCAGCAGGATGTCGTCCCAGTGCTCGGGCGCCGCCGGCGGCGTGACGCGCGCGAGGTCGCCGAGGAACTCCTCGGCGGCCAGACGCGCCCCCGTCACGTGGTGCAGGTCACCTGTGAAGCGGGCGGTGCGGCTCGAAATGCCCTCGGTAGCCAGTGTGTCGTCCCAACGCGGCTCGGTTGCCATATGCCTTCCCGGCCCGGCGTGCTCAGCTGGGCTGTCGTCCTTTCTTTCCCTCGGGTCCAGTGTCTTGTTCCCAAGGGCGCGGACCCTACGCGTGGGTATGCCGTGGCCCCGCTCTCAGTGCCCGCCGACTCCTAGGCGGCCGCCCGGCGCAGGCACGTTCCCGTCTCGTGCACGGCCCCGCGGGACTCCCAGCCCCGCAGGCAGCACGCCTCGTACAGTTCCCGCCATGCGGACGCCGTCCCGGCCCCCGCCCCGGAACGACGGGCGCGTGCGCAGTCCGGTGTGTGGTCGGCGCCCTCGGCGGCGCGCCAGAAGGAGCAGCACGGGCGGGCGGGCGTGAACCGCGGCGCCTCGCCGAGAGCCGCCCGTCTGGCCCGGCGGTGCGCGTCGAGCACCAGTCGGTCGCGCCGGCCCGCTTGCACGGCCGCCGCGGCCAGCACGGGCACGGCGAGCGACAGGGCGACGGCGGCGGATGCGATCCCCCGGCCGGTGCACCACAGATCCGCGGCACCGGCGAGTACGGACGCTGCGGCGCAGAGGACCTGGCGGCGGCGGTGGTACGTCATGGACGGACTCCTCCCAGGGTGAAGACGGCCTTCTCCCTGCGGTTACGACGCACCGGCCGAACTAAACCCGCCCGTCGTGCTCCGTCCGCCGTCCGCCGTACCCGTCAAGCGGGCCTTTCGGTGCCTTTCGCTCGCACCGGACGCCGCGCGGATGCGGGGTCACCTGCTGTCCGGGCTGTCCGGGCTGTCCGGGCTGTCCGGGCTGTCCGGGCTGTCCGGGCTGTCCGGGCTGTCCGGGCCCTCAGCCGAAGGCGGTCCACGCGGTGCCGCCGTTGACCATCAGGAGGACGGCCAGGACCAGCAGGTCCGCGACGCCGAGCCAGAACCCGAGCCAGGCGCGGAAGCGGCGCGGCGTGTTCCGGCGCAGCGCGATCAGCGCCAGGGCGATCGCGACGGGGCCCAGGACCAGGTTCAGGACGACCAGGCCGATCAGCCCGAGGACGAAGGACGCGACGGCCATGCCTTCGGTGTCCCGCCTGCCGGTGTTCCGCCGGGGAGGTGCTGTCAGCCGCATCGCTCACGCCCTCCCCGCTCGGCTGCGCCGGCGCCGCTCACGCACGGTGAAGACCGCCAGCCACACGACGATCACCGCGCTGAGGGCCAGCGTGACGGGCCAGGGCAGGTAGGCCACCGCCCCGAGGAGGACGGCGAGCAGGAGCAGTGCCGCGACAAGGAAGATCACGGCTCACCTCCCGGCCCGGACGGGGGCGTGCACGAACGGATCCCGGTATTCAGCAAGCATGCGATGACAGGTTTCCCCCCAGTCCGATGTCACGCCTGGGGCGCCGGGCCGGCCGGCACCTCGACCGGAATCCGACGGTCCGTCAACTTTCCCGCATGCGCGGTCGGTCGAGGGGCATGCGGAAGGTCCAACCGTCCCCGAAGGGAGAAGTTCATGAGCAGTTACGGCAGTTCGTCCACCGCGTCGTCCCGTTCGCGCACCAACGGCCTGGCGGTGGCGAGCCTCGTCTGCGGCATCATCGGCCTGTTCCTCTTCAACGTCATCCTCGGCCCCATAGCGATCGTGCTCGGCTTCGTCGGGATGCGGCAGGCGTCCGTCAAGGGCGGTGGCGGCATGGCGAAGGCCGGCATCGTGCTCGGCATCGTGGACCTGGTCCTCTTCTTCGTGCTGATGGCCGTGTCCGCGGCCAACGGCGGCTTCAGCTGGTACGTGGGCGGCTGACCCGCCCCCTGCTGCCCGGTCAGCGGAAGACGTTGTCGGAGTCCTCCCAGTCGGCCGCCGCGTCGTGCCGCACGGCGCGGCGGGGGGAGCGGCTCCGCGCCTCGTACATCGCGTCGATCTCCACCGCGTAGTGCCGCACTATGGCGTCCCTGCGCAGCTTCATCGACGGGGTAAGCAGCCCGCTGGCCACGTCGAAGGGCTCCGGGAGCACCCGGAAGACCCGGATCGACTCCGCCGGGGAGACGGCGCTGTTGGCGGCCGCGACCGCCCGCCAGATCTCCTCCCGCAGCGCGTTCTCCTCCCGCGCATCCCGGCCCGGTGTGTCGGCCTGGAGGGCCAGCGCGGCACGCCAGTGCGCCAGGTAGTCCGGATCCAGCGTGATCAGCGCCCCGACACAGGGCCGGTTGTCGCCGACGACGACCGCCTGGTGGACGAGCGGGTGCATCCGCAGCCGCTGCTCCAGCAGGGCCGGGGCCACGCTCTTGCCGCTGCTGGTGATGATGACGTCCTTCTTGCGCCCGGTGATCGTCAGGTACCCGTCGGGGTCCAGGTGCCCGAGGTCCCCGGTCGCCAGCCAGCCGCCGCGCAGCACCGCCCGGGTGGCGGCCTCGTCGTTGACGTAGCCCTGGAACACCGACGGCCCGCGCACCAGGATCTCCCCGTCCCCGGCCACCTGGATCTCGGTGCCCGGCAGGGCCTTGCCGACGGTCCCGGACCGCTCCCGCCCCAGCGGCTGCATCGTGACGCCGCCCGCGGTCTCCGTGAGCCCGTACCCGTCGTGCACGTAGATGCCGATGCCCTCGTAGAACAGGGAGAGTTCGCGGCTGAGCGGTGAACCGCCGGAGGTTGCGCGGACGATCCTGCCGCCCAGCGCGGCCCGCAGCCTGCGGTACACCGTGCGCTCGAACAGGGCGTGCCGGAGCCGCAGTTCGACCCCCGGTCCGGAGCCGCGGCCCAGGCGCCGGCGCTCCATCGCCGCGGCGAACGAGCGCGCCGTGCCGGCCGCCTGCTCGAACAGGGCACCGCGGCCGGACTGCTGGGCGGTGCGCAGGAAGTTCTTGTAGATCTTCTCGAAGACGGACGGCACCCCGTAGAAGTACGTCGGCCGGAACGTGCGCAGCGCCGACGTCAGGGCCGCCTCGCTCATGTCGGGCTCGTGGCCCATCAGGATGCCGCCGCGGACGCACAGGCCCTGGATCATCAGCCCGTACACGTGCGAGAAGGGCAGGAAGGCGAGGACGGACGCCTGCTCGCCCGGCGGCGCGGCGGTGTGGCCCCAGCCCGCCAGCAGCGTGTCGCAGGGGCTGGCCAGCGCGCGGTGGCTCAGTGCGCATCCCATGGCGTGGCCGCTGGTGCCGGAGGTGTACGCGATCACGGCCGTCGCGTCCGGCAGCACGATCCGGCGCAGGGAGTCGACCGTGGTGAGCGGGACGGCGGCGCCCCGCTCCGCCAGCTGCGCGGCCGCCCCGGCGTCCAGCTGCCACACGTGCCGCAGCAGCGGGAGGTCGGCGCACACGGAGCCGACCGTCATGACGCCCTGCTCGTCCTCGACGACCACCGCCACGCACCCGGCGTCCCGGAGGATCCACTCGACCTGGTCGCGGGAGGACGTGGGGTAGAGGGGGACCACTTCCGCCCCGACGGCCCACAGCGCGTAGGCGAACACCGTCCACTCGTAGCGGGTGCGCGCCATGAGCGCCACGCGGTGGCCCGGCGATACGCCGGACGCCACCAGCCCCCGGGCCAGGTCGGCGACCTCGTCCCGCAGCTCGGCCGCGGTCACCTCCTGCCAGTCGGCGGCGGAGCCGGCGCGGCGGGCGAGCACCGGACGGGCCGGGTCGAGCGCCGCCCTCTCGAAGACGGTGTCGGCGAGGCCGCCGGCCGGCGCCGGAACGGCGGACGGAGCGAGAGCGAAGTCACGCATGCACTGCTCCTGAGGTGTACGGAGGGTGACGCCGCCGACGAGCACCGTTGTCGACGGGGGTCGAATGTAGCCCAGGTGAGCGCGGCAGGGGACCCCGAAGCGGGAAGTGGCCCCGTTTCGTTGACCCCGCCGGATGTGGGGACTCGTAGGCCATGAGTTACGTCAATCCGGACCCGGACCCCGAACGGACCCCCGGTCTCGAGCCGGGAGGCGGCGTTCCGCCGGGCGAGACCCCGCCCGCGGAGAGCAGCATGCCCGAGGCGGGACCCTCGGAGAAGCCGACCAAGGGATGGGCGAAGGCCCCACTCGCCCTCATCCTCTGTCTCGTCGTGCTGGTCGCCGCCTTCTTCCTGGCGTACGCCCTGGTCCTGCTGCTGTGAGCAGGGCAGGCGGGCAGGCGGCGCGAGCCGGGGAAGCGGCGGGGTGGAGCGCCGGCGGAACCGGGGGGGCGGAACGCCGACGCCCTCGGGGCGGGCCGGCCGGTCACCCCTGGGTGTGGCGTACGCACTCCGTGACGACCTCCCGCAGGCTGCCGCTGCGCTCCAGCAGTTCGCGCTGCACCCGCGCGCCGTTTCCGTGCCGCAGCAACGACTCGACGGCCTCCCGCGCCCGGTCCAGGTCACCGGCGTCGGCGAGGGCGTCGCCGACGTGGTCGAGCAGGTCCCGCACCACCGACTCCGCCGGCAGCCGGCGCATGGTCGCCGGGTGCAGCAGCTCGCGCGCCAGACCGGCCCGCGAGGCCTGCCACATGGCCAGCCGGAGCAGGTTCACGCTGTGGTCCACCGGCTCCTCGCCCGCCCGCCAGGCACGGGCCGCCGTCTCGACGAGCCCGCGGGCCAGCGTGGCGATCAGCTGGGCGGTGCCGGCGTGCAGGCAGACGTCCGAGACCCGGATCTCCACCGTCGGGTAGCGCTGCGACAGCCGCGCGTCGAAGTAGACCATCGCCTCGTCGAGGATGACCCCGGTGGCGACCATGTCCGCCACCCGCCGGTGGTAGCGCTCGGGCGTCTCGAACAGCTCGGTCGGGCCGGCCGACGGCCAGCGGCCCCACACCTGGGTCCGGTAGCTGTCGTACCGGCTGTCCTTGCCCTGCCAGAACGGGGAGTTGGCACTGATCGCCATCAGGACGGGCAGCCAGGGCCGGATGCGGTCGACGACGGCGACGGCCTCCTCGTCCGACTCCACGGAGACGTGCACGTGCATGCCGCAGACGAGTTGCTCCTGCGTGGCGATGCCGTACTGCTCGGCCATCCACTGGTAGCGGCGGTTCATGCCGATGGAGGGGCTGACCGGCAGCGGGGAGGTGGCCAGCGCCGCCACGGCGCAGCCGATCTCCCCGGCGTGCCGGGCCGCCTCCTTGCGGCAGCGGACGATCTCCTCACCCAGCTGGTCCATGTCCGCCTGCGGATGCGTGGCGAACTCCAGCATCTGTCCGTACAGCTCCTTCTCGAAGACGTCCTCGCCCTGGTCGTCCAGTGCCACGCGGGCGAGTACCGCCGAGGACAGCGCCTTCGGCTCACCGGTCTCAGGGTCGACCAGGAGGAGTTCCTCCTCCACTCCGACGGTCCGCACTCCATGCCGCCTTTCTGTCCGTCTGCCGCGACGCCGGGGCGTCGCCGGATCGTACGACCCCGGCCGGGTCGTACGACCCCGACTGCCCCGCGACGACGGCCGGACACCTGGACGCGGCCGCGGACCCGGCGGCCCGCAGGCCGGCCGGGCGCGGAGTGACAGCTGTGCCTGGAGTGGCAGCCGTGCGCGGAGCGGCCCCGCCGAAGGGGGAGCGGCGAGCTCAGACGGGGTACGGCGTGAGCCAGACCGTGGCGAGCGGCGGCAGCGTCAGGCGGATGTGCCCGTCCTCCGGCTTGACCGGATCGGGGTGGGTGACACCGCTGCCGCCGTAGCGGGTGTCGTCGGTGTTGAGCCGCTCGCACCAGGCCAGGGCGTCGCCGGGCACGGCGAGGCGGTAGCCCTCCCGGACGACGGGGGAGAAGTGGGACACCGCGAGCAGCGGGCGCCCCTGCGCGTCGTGGCGCAGGAACGCGTAGACGTTGTCGTCCGCGGCGTCCACGGCCACCCAGCGAAAACCCTCCGGGCTGGTGTCCCGCTGCCACAGCGCGGGCGTGGCCCGGTACAGCCGGTTGAGGTCGCGCACCAGGTCCTGCACCCCCCGGTGGTCGCCCGCGGCGCAGTGTCCGTCGTCGAGCAGCCACCACTCGGGGCCGTGGGCCTCGGACCACTCGCCGCCCTGGGCGAACTCCTGGCCCATGAACAGCAGCTGCTTGCCGGGGTGGGACCACATGAAGGCCAGGTAGGCCCGCAGGCTGGCGCGCTGCTGCCACCAGTCGCCGGGCATCTTCGACACCAGCGAGCCCTTGCCGTGCACCACCTCGTCGTGGGAGATCGGGAGTACGTAGTTCTCGCTGTAGGCGTACACCATCGAGAAGGTCATCTCGTGGTGGTGGTACGTGCGGTGGACCGGTTCGTGGCTCATGTACTGCAGCGAGTCGTGCATCCAGCCCATGTTCCACTTCAGCCCGAACCCCAGACCGCCGCCGTCGGTCGGCGCGGTCACCCCGCCCCAGGCGGTCGACTCCTCGGCGATGGTCACCACGCCCGGCGCGCGCCGGTAGACGGTGGCGTTCATCTCCTGCAGGAACGCCACCGCGTCCAGATCCTCCCGGCCGCCGTACACGTTCGGCGTCCACTGGCCGGGATCCCGCGAGTAGTCGAGGTAGAGCATGGAGGCGACGGCGTCCACCCGCAGCCCGTCGATGTGGAACTCCTCGCACCAGTACACGGCGTTGGCGACCAGGAAGTTGCGCACCTCGGTCCGGCCGAAGTCGAACTCGTACGTCCCCCAGTCCGGGTGCTCCGCCCGCCGCGCGTCGCCGGGTTCGTACAGCGGGTCGCCGTCGAAGCGGGCCAGCGCCCAGTCGTCCTTCGGGAAGTGCGCCGGCACCCAGTCCATGATCACGCCGATGCCGGCCCGGTGGCAGGCGTCGACGAAGTACCGGAAGTCGTCCGGGGAGCCCAGCCGGGCGGTCGGGGCGTAGTAGGAGGTGACCTGGTAGCCCCAGGAGGGGCCGAAGGGGTGCTCGGCGACCGGCATCAGCTCCACGTGGGTGAAGCCCATGTCCCTGACGTACGCGGGAAGCCGCTCGGCCAGTTCCCGGTAGGTCAGCCCAGGCCGCCAGGACGGCAGGTGCACCTCGTACACCGAGAACGGGGCCTCGTGCACCGGGGTGTCCGCGCGGTGGGCCATCCACTCCTGGTCGCGCCACCGGTGGTGCGGGGCCGTCACGACGGACGCCGTCGCGGGGGGCTGCTCCGTGCGGCGCGCCATCGGGTCGGCCTTGAGGAAGCGGCCGCCGTACTGCGAGGTGATCTCGAACTTGTAGCGGGCGCCCTCGCCGATGTCCGGCAGGAACAGTTCCCACACGCCCGAGGCGCCCAGGGACCGCATCGGGAACGCCGTCCCGTCCCAGAAGGTGAAGTCGCCCGCGACCCGGACTCCCCGCGCATTCGGCGCCCACACGGTGAACCGGGTGCCGGCGACGCCCTCATGGGTCATCGGCTCGGCGCCGAGCGCCTTCCACAGCTGCTCGTGCCGGCCCTCCCGGATGAGATGCAGGTCCAGCTCGCCGAGGGCCGGCAGGAAGCGGTAGGGGTCGTGGACCTCACGGCCGTCGCCCGCGTCCCCCTCGTAGGCCACCGTGAGGGTGTAGGCGGGGACGGCGTCGAGGGGCAGCACGGCCGAGAACAGGCCGTCGCCCTCGGAGACGAGCGGGGTCCGCACCCCGCCGGTCACGACGCCGACCGCGCGGGCGTGCGGCCGCAGCGCCCGGACGGCGATGCCGCCGGGGACCGGGTGCGCGCCGAGCAGCGCGTGCGGGTCGTGGTGGGCGCCGGACAGCAGGCGCTCCCGGTCGGCCGGGTCCAGGGGCGGAGCCGTCCCGGCCCCGCCCGGGGCGGGCGGGAGCGGTCCGGACGGCTCGGGACGTGCGGTGTCGCGCAGTGCCACCGGTTCAGCCTCCTCTCACGGCGAGACGTTCGATCGCCGCCATCGGTACGGCGAGCCAGCCGGGGCGGTGCCGGGCCTCGTACAGCACTTCGTACACGGCTCGGTCCGTCTCGTAGGCCCGCAGCAGGGCGTGTTTCTTGCGGGGGTCCCAGCCGGCCCGGGACGCGTAGCCGGCGCAGTAGGCCTCCCGGCAGCGGCGCGCCCACTCCGGGCGCCAGGGGCGGCGCTGCCGGGCGGCGTAGTCGAAGGAGCGCAGCATGCCGGCGACGTCCCTGACCGGGGACTCGGCGGTGCGCCGTTCGGCGAGGGGACGGGACGGCTCGCCCTCGAAGTCGATCACGAACCACTCGCGTCCGGCCCGCAGCACCTGGCCCAGGTGCAGGTCGCCGTGGATGCGCTGGGCGGGGGGACCGGCGTCGCAGGTGGCGAGGGCGGCGAACGCGGTGCGCAGCCGGGCCGCGTACGGCCCGAGGGCGGGCACGCAGTGCGCGGCGGCCTCCAGCCGCTCGGTCATCGCCGCCGCCGTGCGTGCGATGTCGTCGTGCCCACCGGTCGGGAAGGCCTCGGCCAGTGCCAGGTGCACCTCCGCCGTCGCCTGCCCGAGCTGGTGCGCCTGGGGGGTGAAGTCGTCACCGGTGGCCAGTGCCCGCAGGGCCAGCGTCCAGCCGTCGGCGGCGTCGCGCAGGAACGGCTGGAGCACACCGAGCGTCGCCGCCTCCGGCTGGGTGGTGCCGAACCAGGCCACCGGGGCGGGCACCCGGGAGCAGCCCTGCCGGGCCAGCGCCCACGGCACCTCCAGGTCCGGGTTGACGCCGGGCTGGATGCGCCGGAACAGCTTCAGGATGAACTCGTCGCCGTACACGATCGAGGAGTTGGACTGCTCGGCCTCCAGCACCCGCGGCACCAGCCCGCCCGGGACGACCGCCGGCTGGTCCGTCTCGAAGCGGAGCGTGCCGACGGTGCCGGGGTGGCGCAGCCGCTCCAGCAGCAGCTGCGCCGACCGCGGGTCGCACAGCGCGTCGTAGATCGCGAGACCGGCCAGGGGTCCCTGCGCGGCGCGGCCGATGAAGGCGCGGTGCAGGCGCGGTGCCGGCTGCTGCCGCACACCCAGCAGCAGCTGGTAGCAGTCGGCGGGCTGGGCAGGCGGCGGCGAGCCGGCGGGTGCGGGAAGAGCGCCGTGACCGCCGGAGTGGGCGCCCGCGTGCTCGGCGTGGACCAGCAGGTGCAGACAGCCCGGGAACAGCTCCGTCATGGACAGCAGGCGCAGGTCGGTGACGGGCCGGTCCTTGCCCGCGAACCAGCGCCGGCCGGGCAGCCACTCGCGCAGCAGCCCGCCGAGCGAGGCCATGGGCCCGATGAGGTGCGGACTGTCCGGCTGGAGCATCGCGGTCTTCGGCATGGTCACGCCTCCTTCCGTCGGCCACGCGCTCAAGCCCGTCGGCCGATCCGGGATGCGACTTTGGTGAGCCGGAACCAGTAGAAGCCGTGTCCCGCGAGGGTGAGCAGGTAGGGCAGCTCGCCGATGGCGGGGAAGCGCACCCCGCCGATGAGCTCGACGGGATGGCGTCCGTCGAAGGCCTTCAGGTCGAGCTCCGTGGGCTGTGCGAAGCGGGAGAAGTTGTGGACGCACAGCACCAGGTCGTCCTCGTACTCGCGGAGGAAGGCGAGGACGGCGGGGTTGGAGGAGGG
>NZ_JBEYXZ010000049.1:0-42030 GCF_040645305.1 Streptomyces sp. NPDC046831
GGCGCGGGCCGCCTTCGAGGGCATGCTGTGCGGGCTCGCGGACGCGCTGGACGTGCTGCGGGGCAGGGGCGTGGAGGTGCGGACCCGCGGGAAAGCCCCGCGGGTCACCGACCCGCCCCATGTCCGCGCGCCCCGGGAGACCGGCTCGGCGCCGGGCCTCAGGCTCCCGGCCCGCCCTCGGTCATGCCGTGCACCGCCGGGACGGTCCCCAGGCGGCCCTTCTGGAAGTCCTCGAAGGCCTGCTGAAGCTCCTCGCGGGTGTTCATCACGAACGGGCCGTAGTGGGCCATCGGCTCGCGGATCGGCTGCCCGCCGAGCAGCACGACCTCCAGGTCGGGGGTGTGGGAGTCCTGCTTCTCGTCCGCGCGGACGGTCAGCGAGGAGCCGGCCCCGAACACGGCGGTCTGGCCCAGGTGCACCGGGCGCCGCTCGGTGCCCACGGTGCCGCGGCCGGCCATCACGTAGGCGAGGCCGTTGAAGTCCTCCCGCCAGGGCAGCGTGATCTCGGCGCCGGGGGCCAGCGTCGCGTGGATCATCGTGATCGGCGTGTGCGTGATGCCGGGGCCCTGGTGGCCGTCCAGCTCGCCGGCGATGACGCGGAGCAGCGCGCCGCCGTCGGGGGAGGTGAGCAGCTGGACGCTGCCGCCGCGGATGTCCTGGTAGCGGGGGGCCATCATCTTGTCCTTGGCCGGGAGGTTCACCCACAGCTGCAGTCCGTGGAAGCGCCCGCCGGACACCACCAGCGACTCCGGCGGGGCCTCGATGTGCAGCAGGCCCGCACCGGCGGTCATCCACTGGGTGTCGCCGTTGGTGATGGTGCCGCCGCCACCGTGGGAGTCCTGGTGGTCGAAGACTCCGTCGATGATGTAGGTGACCGTCTCGAAGCCGCGGTGGGGGTGCCAGGGGGTGCCCTTCGGCTCGCCCGGCGCATAGTCCACCTCGCCCATCTGGTCCATCATGATGAACGGGTCGAGGTGGCGGTAGTTGATCCCGGCGAACGCCCGGCGCACCGGGAAGCCCTCGCCCTCGAAACCGCTCGGCGCGGTCGTGACGGCGAGCACGGGACGTGCCACGGCGTCGGCGGGCGCGGTCACGCGGGGCAGCGTCAGCGGGTTCTCGACGGTCACTGCAGGCATGTCGGTACCTCCTTGTGCGCTCACTTTAGTTGAGCGTTGAACTTTCTGCCAGTCCCAACAGAGGAAGCCCGGAGGGCATTCCTCCGGGCTTCGTCGCGCAGGGGCGTACAGGGGTGAAGTGGGCCTGGTGCGACAGCTCCCCCCGTCGCACGGGGTGTCTAGCCGTACATCCGGCGCATCGCGAAGTCGACCATCTGCTCGACCGCCTTCGCGTCGAAGACGATCCGGTGCTCGCCCTCCATGTCGAGGACGAAGCCGTACCCGGTGGGCAGCAGGTCGATCACCTCGGCGCCGGTGATGACGAAGTACTTGGACTCCTTGCCGGCGTAGCGGCGCAGCTCCTTCAGGGAGGTGAACATCGGGATCACCGGCTGCTGGGTGTTGTGCAGGGCCAGGAAGCCGGGGGTGTCGCCGCGCGGGCAGTACACCTTGGACGTGGCGAAGACCTGCTGGAAGTCCTCCGCGGTCAACTGCCCGGTGGTGAAGGCGCGCACCGCGTCGGCGAGCGACGGCGGCGACGGCTCCGGGTACAGGGGCGGCTGCTGGCCGTATCCGCCGACGCCCCCCGGCATCTGCTGCTGCGGCGGGACGTATCCCTGCTGCGCGCCCGCGCTCTGGTCGTAGCCGTACATGGGCGCAAGCGTACTGAGTCACAGATGGAGGGTTCGGGGTTGCTTCTTATTACCGACGGGTAGCATCATCGGAGCCACTTGTTGGTACGCGAACCAGATGCGAGGAGTCAGTGCCTCGCCGAGTCCTAAACGGAGCCGTCGCCATGGGGCACTACAAGCCGAATCTCCGCGACATCGAGTTCAACCTCTTCGAAGTACTCGGGCGCGACAAGCTGTACGGCACCGGCCCGTTCGAGGAGATGGACACCGACACCGCCAGGAGCGTCCTGGAGGAGCTGGCCCGCCTCTCGGAGAACGAGCTGGCCGAGTCCTTCGCCGACGCCGACCGCAACCCGCCGGTCTTCGACCCGGAGACCAACACCGCGCCGGTCCCCGCGTCCTTCAAGAAGAGCTACCAGGCGTTCATGGACTCCGAGTACTGGCGCCTCGGCCTGCCCGAGGAGATCGGCGGCACCACCTCGCCCCGCTCCCTCATCTGGGCCTACGCGGAGCTGATCCTCGGCGCCAACCCGGCCGTGTGGATGTACTCCTCCGGCCCGGCCTTCGCGGGCATCCTCTTCGAGGAGGGCAACGAGGTCCAGAAGCACATCGCCAAGATCGCCGTGGACCGCCAGTGGGGCTCCACGATGGTCCTCACCGAGCCGGACGCCGGCTCGGACGTCGGCGCCGGCCGCACCAGGGCCGTGCAGCAGGAGGACGGCTCCTGGCACATCGAGGGCGTCAAGCGCTTCATCACCTCGGGTGAGCACGACATGTCGGAGAACATCCTCCACTACGTGCTCGCGCGTCCCGAGGGCGCCGGCCCCGGCACCAAGGGCCTGTCCCTCTTCCTCGTCCCGAAGTACCTCTTCGACTTCGAGACCGGCGAGCTGGGCGAGCGCAACGGCGTCTACGCCACGAACGTCGAGCACAAGATGGGCCTGAAGGCCTCCAACACCTGCGAGATGACGTTCGGCGACAAGCACCCCGCCAAGGGCTGGCTGATCGGCGACAAGCACGACGGCATCCGCCAGATGTTCCGCATCATCGAGTTCGCCCGCATGATGGTCGGCACGAAGGCGATCTCCACGCTCTCCACCGGCTACCTCAACGCGCTGGAGTACGCCAAGGAGCGCGTCCAGGGCCCGGACCTGGCCAACTTCATGGACAAGACCGCGCCCAAGGTCACCATCACCCACCACCCCGACGTGCGCCGCTCGCTGATGACGCAGAAGGCGTACGCGGAGGGCATGCGCGCCCTGGTGATGTACACCGCCTCGGTCCAGGACGAGATCCAGGTCAAGGAGGCGAACGGCGAGGACGCCTCCACCGAGCACGCCCTGAACGACCTGCTCCTGCCGATCGTGAAGGGCTACGGCTCCGAGAAGGCCTACGAGCAGCTCGCCCAGTCGCTGCAGACCTTCGGCGGCTCCGGCTTCCTGCAGGAGTACCCGATCGAGCAGTACATCCGCGACTCCAAGATCGACACCCTGTACGAGGGCACCACGGCCATCCAGGGCCAGGACTTCTTCTTCCGGAAGATCGTCCGCAACCAGGGCGCCGCGCTGAACTCCCTCGCCGAGGACATCAAGAAGTTCCTGGCGCTCGGTACCGGCGGCGAGGAGCTGGCGGGCGCCCGCGAGCACCTGGCCAAGGCCGCCGTCGAGCTGGAGGCCATCGTCGGCCTCATGCTCACCGACCTCGCGGCCACCGAGCAGGACGTCAAGAACATCTACAAGGTGGGCCTGAACACCACCCGCCTGCTGCTCGCCTCCGGTGACGTGGTCGTCGGCTACCTGCTGCTGAAGGGCGCCGCGGTCGCCGCCGAGAAGCTCGAGACCGCCTCCGCCAAGGACAAGGCGTTCTACACCGGCAAGATCGCGGCGGCGAAGTTCTTCGCGGCCAACGTCCTGCCGGGCGTCACCCTGGCCCGCAAGGTGTCGGAGGGCGTCGACCTGGACCTGATGGAGCTGGACGAAGCCGCCTTCTGAGCCCGGCTTCCACACCATCCTCACGAGGGCCCGCTCCCACCACAGGGAGCGGGCCCTCGTCCGTCGTTAAGGTGAACTCCATGAGCGAACCCTCCCGCCCGTCTCCCTCAGCCACCCCTTCGGGGAGCACCGCGCCCGCAGCCCGGCCGTTCGACCGGGGCCACACCGACGACCTGATGTCCTTCCTGGCGGCCAGCCCGTCGCCGTACCACGCCGTGGCGAACGCCGCCGAGCGGCTGGAGAAGGCCGGGTTCCGGCAGGTCGCGGAGACGGAGGCCTGGGACGGGTCGAGCGGCGGAAAGTACGTGCTGCGCGGCGGCGCGATCGTGGCCTGGTACGTGCCCGAGGGCGCCGCTCCGCACACCCCCTTCCGCATCGTCGGCGCGCACACCGACTCGCCCAACCTGCGGGTGAAGCCGCTGCCCGACACCGGCGCGCACGGCTGGCGGCAGGTCGCCGTGGAGATCTACGGCGGGCCGCTGCTCAACTCCTGGCTCGACCGCGACCTGGGCCTGGCCGGCCGGCTCACCCTGCGGGACGGCTCGACGTGCCTGGTCAATGTCGACCGGCCGCTGCTGCGCGTCCCGCAGCTCGCCATCCACCTGGACCGCTCGGTGTCGGCGGAGGGCCTCAAGCTCGACAAGCAGCGCCACCTCCAGCCCGTCTGGGGCCTCGGCGACGACGTGCGCGACGGGGACCTGATCGCCTTCCTGGAGGAGGAGAACGGCCTGGCGGCGGGCACGGTCGCCGGCTGGGACCTGATGGTGCACTCCGTGGAACCGCCGGCCTACCTCGGCCGGGACCGCGAGCTGGTCGCCGCCCCGCGCATGGACAACCTGCTCTCCGTGCACGCCGGCACCGCCGCGCTCGCCGCGGTCGCGACCTCCGGCGCCGCCCTCGCCCACATCCCCGTGCTCGCCGCCTTCGACCACGAGGAGAACGGCTCGCAGTCGGACACCGGGGCGGACGGTCCGCTGCTCGGCGGCGTCATCGAACGCTCGGTGTTCGCGCGCGGAGGGTCGTACGAGGACCGGGCCCGCGCCTTCGCCGGCACCGTCTGCCTGTCCTCCGACACCGGCCACGCCGTCCACCCCAACTACGCCGAGCGGCACGACCCCACGCACCACCCGCGCGCCGGCGGCGGCCCCCTGCTCAAGGTCAACGTCAACAACCGCTACGCCACGGACGGTTCGGGCCGGGCGGTGTTCGCGGCGGCCTGCGAGAAGGCCGGCGTGCCCTTCCAGTCCTTCGTCTCCAACAACTCCATGCCGTGCGGCACCACCATCGGCCCGATCACCGCCGCCCGCCACGGGATCCGGACCATCGACATCGGCGTGGCCATCCTGTCGATGCACAGCGCCCGCGAACTGTGCGCCGCCGACGACCCGTTCCTCCTGGCCAACGCGCTGGTGGCGTTCCTGGAGGGCTGACGGCCCGGACGGACCGGAAGCCCATGGACATCCCCTGGCGCATGGTCACCCGCCGTGCGGGTATCCGGAGTTGACCGGAAGGGACCGGACAGGCCGGAACCGCCGGACCTGACACCGGACAGGGAGGCGACACTCATGGGCCTCGGCGGATGCATCATCCTCATCGCCGTGGGAGCCATCCTCACGTTCGCGACCGACTGGGACATGCAGGGGGTCAACCTCGACCTGGTCGGCATCATCCTGATGATCGTCGGACTGATCGGCGTGACGACCTTCAGCAGCATCGCCCGGCGCCGCCGCGTCATGGTGCCGCCCACCACGACGGTCGTCGAAGAGGAACGGCACCACACCCGCGACGGCTACACCGACGGCTACGGCGTGTGAGCACGCGCCGGATCAGGCGTCCATGCCGGCCAGGACCAGGGACAGCCGGTCCGTGCCGCCCTCGGCCAGGCGGACCGGAACACCCCAGTCCTGCTGGTGCACGTGGCAGACCGGGTGGTGTCCCCCAGTCTTCGACCGGGAGGCGCCCCCAGCAGGATCGTCGTCACAGGAGGCCGCCATCGCGGAGACGTGCAGCACGCCCACCGGGACGGCGGGGTTCAGCTCCAGGGCGCGGGACAGGTCGGTTCCCGCGCCCTCTCCCCCGAGCAGCAGCTCCGGCGGGGTCGAGGACACCAGCAGACGGGTCGACGGACCGTACCGGGTGTCGAGCTTCTGACCCGCCGGGGCCTGGAAGACCACGTCCAGCCGCAGTGGCCCCGCGGCCACTTCGGTGGCCTCGCGCCGCGTGCGGTGCGCGACGGCCTCGACCCGGACCGCCTCCTCCGGCAGCCGCAGCCGCGTCAGCCGGTGGCGCGCCGACTCCACCACCACGATGTCGTCGCCGACGAGCACGGCGTCGCTCGGTTCCCGCAGGTCGGTGGCGAGCGTGGTGACCTCCCCGGTGGCCGGGTCGTAGCGGCGCAGGGCGTGGTTGTAGGTGTCGCTGACGGCGACCGAGCCGTCCGGCAGCGCGGTCACCCCCAGCGGGTGCTGGAGCAGGGCCTGGCCGGCGGCGCCGTCCCGGTGCCCGAAGTCGAACAGGCCGGTGCCGACGGCGGTGTGGACGGCACCGTCCAGGTCCACCCACCGCAGCGCGGACGTCTCGGAGTCGGCCAGCCACAGCCGCTCGGGCGTCGCCGCGAGCCCCGACGGCTGTGCGAACCACGCCTGGTCGCCGGGCCCGTCCACGAGCCCCTCGTTGGTGGTCCCGGCGGCGACGGCGACCGTCCCCGCCTGCGGGTCGTAGGCCCAGAGCTGGTGGACGCCGGCCATGGCGATCCACACCCTGCCGTTCCACCAGGCCACGTCCCACGGCGAGGACAGATCCACCTCACGCGCCGGGCCCGACGTGGCCGACCCCTGCCACCACTGCCGTCCGGTCCCGGCCAGCGTCGTCACCTCGCCGGAGGCGAGGTCCAGGCGCCGCAGCGCGTGGTTGACGGTGTCGGCGACGACGACCGAGCCGTCGTCGAGCAGCGCGAGCCCCTGCGGCTCGCTGAACGCCGCGGTGCCGGCGTCGCCGTCGGCGAACCCGCGCGCGCCGGAGCCGATCCGGCGCACGACGCTCTCCCCGTCCGCCGCCAGCTCCACCAGCTGGTGCCGGGTCGTGTCGCTGACCAGGAAGGTCCCGCCCGGCAGGAGCAGCGCCTTGCCGGGGAAGCGCAGCACCGTCGGCTCCGGCTCGGGCGGCACGTACGGGCCGTCGCCGCGCCGCAGGGTGCCCTTCGCCCCGTGCTCAGCCTCCAGCTCCGCGATCAGCCGCTCCAGGGCGTGCGCGTGCCCCTCACCGGAGTGCTGCGCGACGACGTACCCCTCCGGGTCGATCACGGCGAGCGTCGGCCAGGCCCGCACCGCGTACTGCTTCCAGGTCGCGAGCTCGGGGTCGTCGAGGACCGGGTGCTCCACGCCGTACCGCTCGACGGCGTCGACCACCGCCTGGTGGTCCGCCTCGTGCACGAACTTCGGCGAGTGGACCCCGATGATCACCACCGTGTCGCGGTGCTTGTCCTCCAGCTCCCGCAGCTCGTCGAGGACGTGCAGGCAGTTCACGCAGCAGAAGGTCCAGAAGTCCAGGACGACGATGCGCCCCCGCAGGTCGGCGAGGGTGTACTGCCTGCCGCCCGTGTTCAGCCAGCCGCCCTTGCCGGTCAGCTCGGGGGCGCGGACGCGGGCGCGTCGGGGGGTGGGCGCGGAGGACGTTTCGCTCATGGATCAAGGGTGCCACCCGCGCCGCCGCCGGTCGGCGGCCGGCCCGCGGGGGCCCGTCGCCGTCGCCCGCCGCCGTCGCGGCCGGCCGGGGGGCCACGGGAGAGTGCGCGGGCAGCGCGGCGGCGGACAGGCGGACGGGGCCGGTCCGTCCAGTCCGGCGGGCCGGGCCACCGTTTTCAGCCCGTCGGGCCCGCCCTGTCTCAGCCCGTCGGGCTACCGGCCGCGTCGGGGCGTGGCGGCCGGGGAAGCGGTGAGGGCATGAGATTCCTCGTGCGCGACCGCATCCTCGGCATCGGTGACGACTACTGGATCGAGGACGAGCGGGGCAATAAGGTCTTCCTCGTCGACGGCAAGGCCATGCGGCTGCGGGACACCTTCGAGCTGAAGGACGCCCGGGGCCGGGTCCTGATCGACATCCACCGCAGGATGTTCGCGCTGCGGGACACGATGGTGATCGAGCGGGGCGGCGAGACCCTGGCGAAGATCCGGCGCAAGCGGCTGTCGCTGCTGCGCAACCACTACCGGGTGTCCCTGGTGGACGGCACGGAGCTCGACGTCAGCGGCAGGATCCTCGACCGCGAGTTCGCCGTCGAGTACGACGGGGAGCTGCTCGCGGTGATCTCCCGCCGCCGGCTGAGCGTCGTGGAGACGTACGGCGTGGACGTCGTGCGGGAGGACGCCGACCCGGCCCTGGTCATCGCGGTGGCGGTGTGCGTGATCCACCTGGCGGAGAAGGAGCGGGAGGGACACGACGGCGACTGACGGGCGGGACCGGGGAGGTCACGGCGAACGCGCGGGGCCCGCGCCGCGGCCCGCGGGTCCGGCCGGCCGGGGTCAGTGCTTGCCGGCCGGCTCGTCCAGCTCGAACCAGATGCTCTTGCCCACGCCCTGCGGATCGACCCCCCAGGCGTCGGCGAGCAGCTCGATCAGCATCAGACCGCGCCCGGAGGAGGCCAGCTCCCCGGGATGGCGCTTGTGCGGCAGGTCGTCGCCGGCGTCGGTGACCTCCACCCGCAGCCGCCGCTCGCCGCTCCCGCCGCCGTGGGTGCAGCCCACCTCGGCGACGAGGAAGGCGTCGGTGTCGGTGTGCACGAGGACGTTGGACAGCATCTCCGACAGCAGCAGCACGGCGGAGTCCACCTGCTCGTCCGAGGTCCAGTCGTGCAGCAGCTGGCGGAGCTGTTCGCGGGCCACGGCGACCTGCTCGGGTTCGGTCTGCGCGACCGTCATCAGGCTGCGGCGGGTGCCCGGCCGTCCGCCGGACGGGCCGGCCGGGTCCTCGCGCCGCCGGTTCAGCACGAGGAGGGCGATGTCGTCCTCGCGCCGGTCGGCGAGCGGGCCGGTGGTGTGGTGCGAGGACGGCCCGTGCACGGCCTGCACGAGCGTGTCGGCGAGCTGCTCCGCGCCGCCGCCGTGCTGTTCGAGGATCGTGCGGATGCGCTGCCAGCCCGACTGCAGGTCGTGGCCGCCCGTCTCGATCAGGCCGTCCGTGCAGATCAGCATGGTCTCGCCGGGCCCCAGGGTGAACCGGGTGGTCGGGTAGTCGGCGTCCGGATCGATGCCGAGGGGCAGTCCGCCGGCCGTCGGCCGCTGGAGCACTGTCCCGTCCGGCGTGCGGATCACCGGTTCGGGATGCCCGGCGCGGGCTATCTCCAGCACACCGGTCCGCGGGTCGACCTCCGCGTACAGGCAGGTGGCGAAGCGCAGGTCCGGGTCGCCCGAGCCGTCGTCGGTGATGCCGTGCAGGAACCGGGACGCGCGGGCGAGGACCGCGTCGGGGCGGTGGCCCTCGGCGGCGTAGGCGCGCAGGGCGATGCGCAGCTGGCCCATGAGACCGGCCGCGCGCACGTCGTGGCCCTGCACGTCGCCCATGACCAGCGCGATGCGGCCCGCTTTCCCGCGGCCGGTGCCGCCGGGCAGCGGGATCATGTCGTACCAGTCGCCGCCGACCTGGAGCCCGCCGCCGGTGGGGATGTAGCGCGCGGCGACGTCCATGCCGGGGATCCCGGGGCCGAGGGAGGGCATCATCGAACGCTGGAGCCCCTCGCTCAGCTCTCGCTCGGTCTCCGCCGTCCCGGCCCGGGAGAGGGCCTGGGCGAGCATGCGGGCCACCGTCGTCAGCACCGACCGCTCGTCGGGCGTGAAGGCGACGGGGTAGGCGAAGGCGGCCATCCAGACGCCCATCGTGCGGCCCTGGACGGTCAGCGGCAGGAAGGCCCAGGACTGGCGGTGGAAGCGCTGGGCGAGCGGCCAGGTGAGCGGGTAGCGGGACTGGTACTCCTGCGGGGTGGACAGGTAGACCGCGCGGCCGGTGCGGGCGACCTCGGCGGCCGGGTAGTCCGTGTCCAGGGTCATGTCCACGAACGGATCCTCGTCACCGGGCTGCTGTCCGTGGTGGCCGATGATCGTCAGCCGGTCGCCCTCGACGCCGAAGACGGCCAGCCCGTCCGGTGAGAAGCCGGGCATCGACAGGCCGGCCGCGACGCGCAGCACCTCCGCCGTGGAGCGGGCCTCCGCCAGCGCGCGGCCCGCGTCCAGCAGGAACGCCTCACGGGAGCGGCGCCAGTCGCCCGTGACGGTGGTCCCCGAGACCGGGGAACCCGGTGTCGGCTCGGTCACCTCCTGGAGGGTGCCGATCAGCTGGTAGGCCCGCTTGCCGGGGTCGAAGGTCGGCTTGGAGCGGCTGCGCACCACGCGGACGACCCGGCCGCGCTCGTCCATGACCCGGACGCGCACCTCGGCGAGGGTGCCCTCGGCGGCGGCGAGCTGGACGACGCCGGTGATCTCGTTCCAGTCGACCGGGTGCAGACGGGCGCGCACCTGGGCCTCGGTGAGCAGGGCCTGCCGGGCGGGCAGCCCGAGGAGCCGTGCCGCCTCGGCGTCGACCGTGACCAGCGCGGTGGCGGTGTCCCAGGACCACGTGCCGGTCGCGAGGGAGGCGAGGACGTCCCCCACGGCGGGCAGGGCCTCACCGGTGCGCATTGCCCCACTGTAAGAAGATGCCCTCGGGCACTGCCACCGATGGCGCATCGCCGCCCGAACTCGCCTGGCCGCCGGCGACCGGACGCGATCTCCTGCCGTGCGTCCTGTGGGGAGGTGGTCCCCGTGTGCCCGGTAGGCTGGGGAGGCAGTTTCACGTGAAACGTGAGACACAGACCCCGATCCGCGAAGGCTGGATGAACGACGATGCATCGGTACAGGTCCCACACCTGCGGCGAGCTCCGCGCCTCTGACGTCGGCACCGACGTCCGGCTGAGTGGCTGGCTGCACAATCGGCGCGACCTGGGCGGCATCCTCTTCATCGATCTGCGCGACCACTACGGCATCACCCAGCTCGTCGCCCGCCCCGGCACGCCCGCCTACGAGGCGCTGGACAAGCTCTCCAAGGAGACCGTGGTCCGGGTGGACGGCAAGGTCGTCTCCCGCGGCGCGGAGAACGTCAACCCCGACCTGCCCACCGGCGAGATCGAGGTCGAGGTCGGCGAGGTCGAGGTGCTCGGCGCGGCCGCCCCGCTGCCGTTCACGATCAACACCGAGGACGGCGTCAACGAGGAGCGGCGCCTGGAGTACCGCTTCCTCGACCTGCGCCGCGAGCGCATGCACCGCAACATCATGCTGCGCACGGCGGTCATCTCCGCCATGCGGCAGAAGATGTCGGCGATGGGCTTCAACGAGATGGCGACGCCGATCCTGTCCGCCCCCTCCCCCGAGGGCGCCCGCGACTACGTCGTGCCCTCCCGGCTGCACCCGGGCAAGTTCTACGCCCTGCCGCAGGCCCCGCAGCAGTTCAAGCAGCTGCTGATGATCTCCGGCTTCGACCGCTACTTCCAGATCGCGCCCTGCTTCCGCGACGAGGACGCCCGCGCGGACCGCTCCCCGGGAGAGTTCTACCAGCTCGACGTCGAGATGAGCTTCGTCGAGCAGGAGGACGTCTTCCAGCCCATCGAGAAGCTCATGACCGAGCTCTTCGAGGAGTTCGGCGGCGGCCGTCACGTCACCTCGCCGTTCCCGCGGATCCCGTTCCGCGAGGCGATGCTGAAGTACGGCTCGGACAAGCCGGACCTGCGCGCCAAGCTGGAGCTCGCCGACATCACCGATGTCTTCGAGGGCTCGCAGTTCAAGGCGTTCGCGGGCCAGCACGTGCGGGCGCTGCCGGTGCCGGACGTCGCCTCGCAGCCGAGGAAGTTCTTCGACCAGCTCGGTGACTTCGCCGTCTCGCTGGGCGCGAAGGGCCTGGCCTGGGTGCGGGTGGCCGAGGACGGTTCGCTGACCGGTCCGATCGCGAAGTTCCTCACCGAGGAGAACGTCGCCGAGCTGACCAAGCGTCTGGCGCTGTCCCCCGGCCACGCGGTCTTCTTCGGCGCCGGCGAGTTCGACGAGGTCTCGAAGATCATGGGCGCGGTGCGGGTGGAGGCCGCCCGGCGCGCCGGTCACTTCGAGGAGGGCGTCTTCCGCTTCTGCTGGGTCATCGACTTCCCGATGTACGAGAAGGACGAGGAGACCGGCCGGATCGACTTCTCCCACAACCCCTTCTCGATGCCGCAGGGCGGCCTGGAGGCCCTGCAGACCCAGGACCCGCTGGACATCCTGGGCTGGCAGTACGACATCGTCTGCAACGGTGTCGAACTGTCCTCCGGCGCCATCCGGAACCACGAGCCGGAGATCATGCTCAAGGCGTTCGAGATCGCGGGCTACGACCGCGAGACCGTCGAGGAGCAGTTCGCGGGCATGCTCCGCGCCTTCCGCTTCGGTGCCCCGCCGCACGGCGGCATCGCGCCGGGCGTCGACCGCATCGTGATGCTGCTGGCCGACGAGCCCAACATCCGCGAGACCATCGCCTTCCCGCTCAACGGCAACGCCCAGGACCTGATGATGGGCGCGCCGTCGGAGCTGGACGAGGCGCGGCTGCGGGAGCTGCACCTGTCGGTGCGCAAGCCCCAGCCGAAGTAGTCCCGCGCGCGGCGCACCCGCACGGCGAGGCGGCCCGGAACCGGTTCGGTTCCGGGCCGTCCGGCGTTCCGCGCCCGTGTGGTCCGGGCCGCCCGGCCGCCTGTGCGGGGTCCGGGCCGCCCGGCGGTGCGCGCCGTGCGGTCCGGGGCCGCCTCGCCTTCGGTGCCGGGGCGGTTCCGGCCGCCGTCGGGGGCGGGTGCGGCCGGTGCCGTCTCGTTCCGGCACGGTGATGCGTTCGGGGACGTCCCGCGTTCCGCCACCGCGGCGGCGTCCTGTGCGACCGGCCGGCCGCCGCGTGACCGGGCGGCCCGGGGGTGCGTCAGCAGTCGCCGGTGGTGTCCTGGCCGGGCTCGGTGTCGGTGTCGGGACTGGCGCCGTCCTCCAGCAGGCGCTCGGCGATGTCGTCGGACCACTGCTGCGCCCAGACGCGCAGGGCGCCGATCCCGTCCTCGGCCAGTCCGTACGCCGTGAACTCCGCGTCCGGATACCAGTCCGTGCCCGTCAGACGGGACTGGAGCGTCGGCAGGTCGAAGACGTCGTGGGCGTGACGGCGGCCCAGCTCCTCCAGGTCCTGCCGGCTGAAACGGGCACCGGCGGCCCGCGCGTCGATCAGGTCCACGGCCGCGCCCCGGTCGTAGAGGGCGCGGACCTTGGTGCCCACGGCGTCCTCCAGGGACAGGGCCGGGCCGTGCTCGGTGAGGACCGGCGGGTGCCAGAGGGCCTCCTTGTGCAGGGCCAGGTCGAAGGTCTCGCCCGTCGGGGGATCGGTGACCGCGAGCTGCGCCGACAGCGGGGTGAGGGAGCCGGGCCGGACGAGGCGGCCCCGGGCCTCCAGCGCCGTGCGGACGGCGCCGGCGACCGTCTCCATGGGCTCCGCGCTCTGCGTCGCGAAGTCGACGTTCCTGTGTGGCCGGTCGATCAGGCCGTGGGCCTGGAGGGCGTAGCCGCCGGCGAGCGCCAGGGCGTACGGGGTGCCTGCCGTGGCGACGTCCTCGAGGAGTCGCCGGTGGGGTTCGGGGAGGTTCACGGCACCTGCGCTTTCGAGTCGGGTCTGGAAGCGGCCGGGGGAACGGGACGGGCCCGGGCGGCCTTCGTTCTCCCAGCGCGACCGGGCGCGGCTAGCTCGCGACGAACTGCGTGAGGATCGCCTGGACCTCGTAGATGTCGACGCCCTTGGTGAACGTCTTCTGGATCGGCGTCGGCGTGCCGGAGACCCAGATCTTCAGCTCGGCGTCGAGGTCGAAGGTGCCGGCCGTCTCCACGGCGAAGTGCGTGATGCTCCGGTACGGGATGGAGTGGTACTCCGTCTTCTTGCCGGTGATGCCCTGCTTGTCGACCAGGATCAGCCGGCGGTCGGTGAACAGGATGGTGTCCCGTATCAGCAGGAACGCGGCGTGCACCTGCTCGCCCCGGCCCAGCAGGCGCGCGTAGTCCTGCTGGGCCGCCGCCGAGTCGATGGTGTGCGCGTTGCCGAACAGTGCCATGGAGGCTCCCACTTTCGTTGATGTTCCTCAGCGGGGGACGCCCTTGGACGTTCGGGGGTTGCGGCTAAGGGCGCCGGGTCACGCGGCCGGTTCGCCGCCGAAGCGGTTCTTGTAGTCCTGCAGGTCGTCGTCGGTGAGCTTGGCGAAGAGCACCGGCGGGACGGTGAAGGGGGTGCCGGCGGCGACGGTGCGCAGGGACCTCGCCTCCTCGGCCGTCACCCACGTCGCGGTGTCCTGCGTGAGGGCGAAGGCGTCGCGCATCCTGCGGGCCGTGGCCGGGATGAACGGCTCGGAGACCACCGCGTAGAGGTGGATCAGGTTCATCGCCGTGCGGAGCGTCAGGGCCGCGCCGTCCTTGTCCGTCTTGATCTCCAGCCAGGGGGCCTTCTCCTCCAGGTAGGAGTTGCCCGCCGACCACAGGGCGCGCAGGGCGGCCGCCGCCTTGCGGAACTGCATCGCCTCCATGTGGGACTCGTACTCGGCGAGCAGCGCCGCGATCTCCTCGCCCAGCTTCGCTTCCGCCTCGCCGGGCTCGCCACCCGCCGGGACCTCCTCGCCGAAGCGCTTCTTCGAGAAGGACAGCACGCGGTTGACGAAGTTGCCCAGGGTGTCGGCCAGGTCCTTGTTCACCGTGGCCGTGAAGTGCTCCCAGGTGAAGGACGCGTCGTCCGACTCGGGCGCGTTGGCGATCAGGAAGTAGCGCCAGTAGTCCGCGGGCAGGATCTCCAGGGCCTGGTCGGTGAAGACACCGCGCTTCTGCGACGTGGAGAACTTGCCGCCGTAGTACGTCAGCCAGTTGAAGGCCTTGACGTAGTCGACCTTCTTCCACGGCTCGCGCACGCCGAGCTCGGTGGCCGGGAACATCACCGTGTGGAAGGGGACGTTGTCCTTGGCCATGAACTCCGTGTAGCGGACCTCGGTGTCGACGTCGTACCACCAGGACCGCCAGTCCCGGTTCTCCGGGTCCTGGTCGGCCCACTCCTTCGTCGCGCCGATGTACTCGATCGGGGCGTCGAACCAGACGTAGAAGACCTTGCCCTCGGCCGCCAGCTCCGGCCAGGTGTCCGCCGGGACCGGGACGCCCCAGTCCAGGTCGCGGGTGATCGCGCGGTCGTGCAGGCCCTCGTTCAGCCACTTGCGGGCGATCGACGCCGCCAGCTGCGGCCAGTCGTCCTCGTGGCGGGAGACCCACTCCTCGACCTCGTGCTGGAGCTTGGACTGGAGGAGGAAGAGGTGCTTGGTCTCGCGGACCTCCAGGTCCGTGGAGCCGGAGATCGCCGAACGTGGGTGGATCAGGTCCGTCGGGTCCAGCACGCGCGTGCAGTTCTCGCACTGGTCGCCGCGGGCCTTGTCGTAGCCGCAGTGCGGGCAGGTGCCCTCGACGTAGCGGTCCGGGAGGAAGCGGCCGTCGGTGGGGCTGTACACCTGGCGGATGGCGCGCTCTTCGATGAAGCCGTTCTCGTTCAGCTTGCGGGCGAAGTGCTGGGTGATCTCGACGTTCTCCGCGCTGGAGCTGCGGCCGAAGTAGTCGAAGGCCAGCGCGAAGCCGTCGTACACGGCCTTCTGGGCGTCATGCGCCTGCGCGCAGAACGCGTCCACCGGCAGGCCCTGCTCCTTCGCGGCCAGCTCGGCGGGGGTGCCGTGCTCGTCGGTGGCGCAGATGTACAGGACCTCGTGGCCCCGCTGGCGCAGGTAGCGCGCGTACACGTCCGCCGGGAGCATGGACCCCACCATGTTGCCCAGGTGCTTGATCCCGTTGATGTACGGAAGGGCGCTGGTGATGAGGTGTCGAGCCATCGCGGGCTGCTCCCAAGTCGCTACGTGGGGTGACGCGGGGCGGCTTTTCCGGGCCGTCCGATTCGTCTACGAACCTTGAAATCGTAGCCGACACGGGGGCGCCGCCCGCTTCCCGTTCTACGGGGTGGGACGCGGGCGGCGCGGTGGGGGTGCGGCGGTGGACGCCGCGGTGGTTTCTGCGGTGGGTTCGGTGGGGCCGGGGGGCGGTGGCCCGGGCGGTCAGGGGCGCCAGGCGGCCAGTACGCCCTCGTAGAGCTCACTGTCGGTGAGCTCGCGGGGGGCGGGGCCGGCGTGGAAGAAGGACGTGTTGTCCGTCTTCAGCTTGCGGAGGTAGTCGAACGCCTTGTTGTCGTGCTCACCGAAGGCGACGAAGGAGAAGAACACGGCGGGGTGGCTCTTCGCCGCGCCGGTGAGGGACTGGGTGGCCGGGGTCTTGGCGTCCGGGGCGCCGTCCGTCTGGAAGACGACCAGGGCGGGGGTGCCCGGGCCGGCCTCCTTGTCGTGGTGGGCGATCACCGCCTCGACGGCCACGTGGTAGCTCGTGCGGCCCATGCGGCCGAAGGAGGCGTGGAGCTCGTCGATCCTGCTCTCGTGGCCGGTGAGGGTGAGCTCACCGGTGCCGTCCACCTCCGTGGAGAAGAAGACGACGTGCACCGTGGCGTCCGGGTCGAGGTGCGCGGCGAGGGCGAGGGTCTGCTCGCCGAGGGCTTGGGCGGAGCCGTCCTTGTAGTACGGGCGCATGGACGCGGAGCGGTCGAGGACGAGGTAGACCTTGGCGCGGGTGCCAGTGAGGTCGTTCTTCGCGAGGGCGGCGCCGGCGGCCTGGTAGGCGGTGGCGAGGCCGGGGGCGTGGGAGTGCAGGCGGGCGGCGGTGTCGCCTGCGGGGTCGCCTGCGGCGGGCTCGGCCGGGGGCTCCGTGGTGGCTGCGGTGTCGCCTGCGGCGGGCTGGGTGGGGGTGGCCGCCTCGGCTTCGCCTTCGGCGGGGATGTTCCCACCCGCACCACCCGTGCGGGTCTCGTCGTCGGGTGCGGGTGGCCCCTGTGGGGCCGGGTCGCCGTCGGCGGCTTGCGGTTCGGGCGTTGCCTCGGCGACCGGTTCGGGGGCGGAGACGGAGGCAGCGTCCGCCTCGGGTTCGGGAGCGGGCTCGGGCTCTGCGGCGGTGTCCGGCTCCCCGTCCGTCGCGGCCGCGGGCTCTTCGGCGGCCTCGGGCGTGGGTTCCGGCTGTGCAGCGGTGTCCGGTTCCGATTCCGCTTCCGGTTCCGAAGTCGCCTCCGTGGCCGGTTCCGGCGCAGCCGCAGCTTGCGCCTCCGGCTGCGCCTCGGGCTCGGGCTGCGGGTCTTCGGTGGCGTCCGGTTCCGTGTCCGCCGTGGCCGTGGGCTCTTCGGTGGCCTCGGAGGCGGGCTTCGGCTCCTCGGCGGCTTCGGCTGTCTCCGGCTCCGGAGCCTCGGCCTTCGCCGTCTCCGGCTCCGCGGGTGCCGGGACCTGGGCAGCCCGCGGCTCCGGGTCCTGGCCCTCGGCGGGCTCCGCGGCCGGGGTTTCCGGGGTCTCCGCCTGGGGTGCCGCGGCTTCGGCGGTCTGCGGCTCCGGCTCCTGGGTCTCGGCGGGCTCCGGCGCCGGGGTCGGGTTCTCCGCCTTCAGGGGCGCCGCCCCGGTGGGCTCCGATGCCGGCTCGTGGGTCGCGGTGGGCTCCGAGGACGCGGCGGGGGTCTCCGTGGCCTCCGCCTCCGGCTCCGGCTCCGGGGGCGCCTCGGTGGGCTCCGAGGACGCGGCGGGGGTCTTCGTGGCCTCCGCCTCCGCCTTCGGCTCCGGGGTCGTCTCGGTGGGCTCCGATTCAGGTTCGTGCGTCTCGGTGGGCTCCGAGGCCGGGGCCTCAGCCTCCACGGACTTCGCCTCCGGTGCCGAGGCCTCGGCACCCTTCGGCTCCGGGGTCGCCTCGGTGGGTGCCGCCTCCGGCTCCTGGGCCCCGGCGGGCTCCGAGGTTGCGGGCGTGGCTTCGGTGGGCTCCGGGGACGGGGGGTCGGCCGGGGTGGACGGCTTGGGGACCGTGACGTTCTCGAAGGCCGCCGCCACCAGTTCGTGTTCGTCCCGGTCGGACGGGCGCGGGTCCGGGACGCGGGGCGTGGTGGCGGGCTCGGCCGCCGGGGCCTGGGCCTCCGGCTCCGCCGGCTGCGAGGGGCCCGGGTCCCGCTCGGGGGCCGCCTCCTGGGTCGGAACCTGCTCCGGACCCTCTGCTTCGGCCCGACGCTCCTTGCGTGGTAGACCGAACGCGTTCCGCAGGCGAGTCAGAATGCCCATGTGCGCAACCCTTCGCGTGAGTTGGTGCCCGTAATCCCTGGCCAGGACGGACACGTAAGGTTAGCGGCCCCGGCGGGCGGTCCCGAGCAGGGGAGAGGGGCGCGGGAGGAGCCGTGTCCCGGGCCGGCGGCGCCCTCCACGCGGGGTCGCGGCGCCGCCGCGGCAACCGCCGTCCGGACGGCGCCAGTTCACCACCCGTTCACTCCACGGCAGCGCACGCGCACGGGGGCGCACCTAGCGTCACGCTCACACCTAGGGCCCGCATGGGGAGAAACGAAGTGCGCTCACTGCTGCCGTTGATCGGAACGCCGTCCGGCTCACACCCTGGCGGCCGGTCCGCCCTGACCTGCCGCTTCCGCTGTGGCGACGCCTGCTTCCACGAGGTGCCGAACACCAGCGCGAATGAGTACGCCGGAGACGTCATCGCCGGCGCGATCGCCCGCCGCTCGCTGATGCGGGCCGCCGCCGTCGTCACCGTGGCCGCCGCCACCGGCACGGCCGCCGTCGCCGGGGCCCGCCCGGCGCAGGCCGCGACGCCGACCGGGGCCGCGCAGGCGCACGGCACCTTCGGCAGGGGCGCGCGCGGGCTGCGGTTCGCGCCCGTCGCGCCGAACACCGCCGACGCCGTCACCGTCCCGGACGGCTACGGGCAGAACGTCGTCATCCGCTGGGGCGAGCCCATCCTGCGCGGAGCGCCCGCGTTCGACCCGGAGCACCAGACCGCGGCCGCGCAGGCCGGGCAGTTCGGGTACAACAACGACTTCCTCGCCCTGCTGCCCCTCCCCGGTGAGCGGCACCGCCGGCTCCTGGTGGCCAACCACGAGTACACGGACGAAGTGCTCATGTTCCGCGGCTACGACCCGGAGAACCCGACCCGGCAGCAGGCCGAGATCGCCTGGGCGGCGCACGGGCTGTCCGCCGTCGTGGTGGAGGAGGACCGCAGGACCGGCGCGCTGACCGCCGTCCACCGGCACCCGCTCAACCGGCGCGTCACCGCCACCACCGAGTTCCGGCTCACCGGTCCCGCCGCCGGCTCCGGGCTGCTGAAGACCTCCGCCGACCCGAGCGGCCGCAAGGTCCTCGGCACGCTGAACAACTGCTCGGGCGGGACCACGCCGTGGGGCACCACCCTGCACGGCGAGGAGAACTTCAACCAGTACTTCGCCAACGGCTCGCGCGGCACCGACAAGCGCTACGGCATCGGCACCGGGGCCACGGAGCGCAAGTGGGAGCGGTTCGACAAGCGGTTCGACGTCGCGCGGGAGCCCAACGAGGTCCACCGGTTCGGGTACGTCGTCGAGTTCGACCCGTACGACCCGGCCTCCACGCCGCGCAAGCACACCGCGCTCGGCCGCTTCAAGCACGAGGCGGCGACCGTCCGCCTCACCGAGGACGGCCGGCCCGTCGTGTACTCCGGCGACGACGAGCGGTTCGACTACTTCTACAAGTTCGTCTCCAGCAAGAGGATGCGCCACGGCTCCTCGCGGGCCGTGCGCGAGCACAACCTGTCCCTGCTCGACGAGGGCACCCTCTACGTCGCCCGGCTCACCGGGGACTCCCCCGCCGCCCAGATCGACGGCAGCGGGAAGCTGCCGGCCGACGGCGAGTTCGACGGCGGCGGCGAGTGGATCCCGCTGGCCACGGCGACGGCGAAGGGCGCCGTGTCGCACGTCGAGGGCATGACGGCGGAGGAGGTCTTCGTCTTCACGCGGCTGGCGGGCGACAGGGCGGGCGCGACGAAGATGGACCGGCCGGAGGACATCCAGCCCTCCCCGCACACCGGCAAGGTGTACGTCGTCCTCACCAACAACACCAACCGGGGCAAGGCCGGCTACGCGGCCGCCGACGAGGCCAACCCGCGCGTGGCCAACAAGCACGGGCACATCCTGGAGCTGACCGAGCACCGCGGCCGGGCCGACGCCACGGACTTCGCCTGGTCGCTGTTCCTCGTCGCCGGCGACCCGGCCGACCCGGCGACCTACTTCGCCGGGTTCCCGAAGGAGCACGTCAGCCCGATCTCCTGCCCGGACAACGTGGCCTTCGACCCGCACGGCAACCTGTGGATCTCCACGGACGGCAACCAGCTCGGCTCGCACGACGGCCTGTTCGGCGTCGCGGTGAAGGGCGACCGGCGCGGTGAGCTGAAGCAGTTCCTCACGGTGCCCACGGGCGCGGAGACCTGCGGCCCGATCGTCCAGGAGCGGCGGGTCCTCGTCGCCGTGCAGCACCCGGGCGAGGTGGACGGGGCGTCGGTGGAGAAGCCGGCGAGCACCTGGCCCGACGGCCCGGGCAGGATCACCCGCCCGGCGGTGGTGGCCGTGTGGCGCGCCGACGGCCGCGGCATCGGCGCCTGACGGACGCGGTACGCGGGGGGCGGGAGCCCGGGCCACCGGGTTCCCGCCCGCCACTCCCGCCCGCCGGTCGCGCCCGCCGGGCTCCCGCCGTCCCCGCCGGCCCGGTCGCGGCGTCGGGCCTACGAGGCGCGGTCGACCCGTGTCAGGAGCGCGCCGAGGGCCTCGTTGAACTCGCGCGGACGTTCGAGGTTCGGCAGGTGCGCCGCCCCCTCGATCACACGCAGGGCGGAATTTGGCAGGGCCGCGTGCATCGCCTCCGCGTCGGCGACCGGGGTGTAGGTGTCGTCGGCACCCACGACGACGAGGGACGGGACCGTGACGCGGGTCAGCAGGTCCCGGTAGTCGGGGCGTTCGGCGCGGCCGCGCAGGGCCGCCGCCGCGCCCTCGGGCGGGGTGGCCGTCATCATGCGGTGCACGTGGGCCTTGACCCGGACGTCGGCGTACGGCGCGACCATCCGCTCCAGCACCTCGTCGGCGTAGCCGCGCATGCCCTCCCGCAGGAGGCGGTCGGCCAGGGCGTGGCGCTCCCGCTTGCCGCGCGCTGTCTCCGCCGCCGGGAAGGTGTCCGCGAGGACCAGGCCCCGGATCCGCCCGGGGAACTGCCGGTGGCACTCCATCGCGATCTGGCCGCCCATCGACAGTCCGGCCAGCACGAACGTGCCGACGTCCAGTTCGTCCAGCAGGTCCGCGACGTCCCTGGCGAACCGGGACAGGGGAGTGCTGCCGGGGACCACCGGGGACGCGCCGTAGCCGCGCAGGTCGGGGGCGACGACCCGGCGGTGGGCGGAGAACGCCTCGATCTGCGGGGCCCACATCGTGCGGTCGAAGGGGTGGCCGTGCACGAGGACCAGGGGGACCGTGGAGCTTTCGGTGCCTTGGTCCTCGTATGCGAGGAAGGGTGCCATGGCAGCGACCCTAGGGCGGCCCAACGCCTCGGTGCAATAAGGTCTTTGCCCTCGGTGCAATCAACTCGGAGGGGGCCTGGGCCGTGGACGACTACCGGCGCATCGCCGACCGGATCGCCGAGGCCGTCGCGGACGGGCGGCTGCGTCCGGGGCAACGCCTGCCCCCGCAGCGGGCGTTCGCGCGGCGGCACGGCATCGCGGCCTCGACAGCCGGACGGGTGTACGGCGAACTCGTCCGGCGCGGGCTGGTCGTGGGGGAGGTCGGGCGCGGCACGTTCGTCCGCGCCACGGCGCCCGCCCCGGCCGGCCGTGCGCTCGCCGAGCCCTCCGAAGGGGCCGTCCCCCAGGTCGACCTTGAGCTCAACTACCCCTCCGTGCCGGGCCAGTCCGAGCTGCTCGGGCCCGCCCTCGCTGCCCTGCTGCGGCCCGGCGCGCTGACCGCGACCCTGCGTCCGGCCGCCGCCACCGGGACACCGGCGGCGCGTGAGGCGGCCGCCGCGCTGCTCGCCACCCGCGGCTGGCGCCCCGCCCCGGAACAGGTGCTGTTCGCGGGCAACGCCCGGCAGGCCATCGCCGCGGTGCTCGCCTCGCTGGTGCGGCCCGGCGGCCGCGTGGGCGTCGAGGCGCTGACCTACCCTCTGGTCGGACAGATCGCCGCCCGGCTGGGCATCACCCTGGTACCGCTGCCGACCGACGAGGAGGGCCCGTGCCCGGACGCCGTCGCCGCCGCCCACCGCTCGGCACCGCTGTCCGCGCTCTACCTCCAGCCCACGCTGCACAACCCGACCTCGGTGACGACCACGGCCGCACGGCGGGACCGGCTCGCGCGGACGGCGGCCGGCCTGCGGCTGCCCGTCGTCGAGGACCGCGTCTGGTCCTTCCTGCACGACGGGGCGGCCGGCCGGCCCGACCCGCTCGCCGCCCACGCCCCGGGCCTCGTGCACGTGGTCGACGGGCTGTCGAAGCGGGTCGCCCCGGGCCTCACCGTGGGTTTCCTCGTCGTCCCCCCGGGCCGGGTGCCCGAGGTGGCCGCGGCCGTCCGCTCCGGCGGCTGGAGCGCGGGCGGCTTCGCGCTGGAGGCGGCCGTGCGGTGGATCGAGGACGGCACCGTGCGGCGGCTGGTCGCGGCGAAGCGGGCGGACGCGGCCCGACGGCAGCGGCTGGTGCGGCGGCACCTCGACGGCTTCGCCGTGCGGTCCGACCCGTATGCGTACTTCGCCTGGTGGGAGCTGCCCGCACCGTGGCGCGCCGACACCTTCACGGCCGCCGCCGCAGCGCACGGCGTCGCCGTCACACCCGGGCCCGCCTTCGCCGTGGACCCCGCCCGGACCCCGGACGCGGTCAGGCTCGGGCTCGCGTCGGCCGACGGGCCGGAGCTGGAGAGCGCGCTGCGGACCCTCGCCGGCGTCGCACGAGGCGCGGTGGGCGCGGGCGGCCCGAGCGGCGGGTGAACCAGGTGACGGCGGCCACCGTCAGCCCGAGTGTCATCAGCAGCCAGGACACCGTGCGCAGGGTGCCCGTGAGGGCGTCGTAGACCGCGCCGACGGCCGGGTGGGAGACCTCGGCGGGCAGGTCGGCGAGGGTCAGGCTGCGGCCCACGACGAGGGCCAGGGCGAGCAGCGCGCCGCCGAGGGCGGTGCCGAGCGCCGTCGCGGTGACCGCGCGGCGGCGGCAGGCGGCGAGGGCGATGCCGGAGAGGGCGAACGCGACGGCGGCGACGGGGAGCCAGAAGCCGGCGACTTCGAGCACGTCGAATCCCTTCCGCAGGCGGCCCAGTTCCTGGGCCGGGAGCAGGGCGACCTCGGTGTGCTCGACGGGGATGCGGTCCGCGAGCGGTACGTTCTCCCGGGTCAGCTGCTGCTTGACCTGCGCGGTGACGGGGCCGAGATCGACGGTGACCGGGCGGTCGCGCCCGCGGCCCCCGTCGCGGAGCGCGCGCAGGAGCGCGTCGTGAGCGGCCCGGTTGGCGGCGGTCCACGCGGTGCGGAAGGCGTCGGTCTGCGTGAACGAGCGCACCGCGTCGTGCACGAAGGGGGCGACCGAGGCCCGCACCGGGGCGACGTCGAGCTCCCGGGCGTCGATCTTGTTCATGATGCCGGTCCCGACGGTGTCCGCGACCGCGTCGCGCACGTTCGGGTCAGCGGCGAGCGGCGCCATCATGGTGACGTAGCGGCCGGTGTCGGCGAGGCCGTACGCCGCCCACGCCGACAGCGCGCCCGGCGGTACGAGCAGGCACGACAGGGCGATCAGCACGGCCGCGAGGCCGTCACGCAGGCGAGGGGACACCCCTTCAGGCAACGGCCGTGGGGCGGCCGTCGCCAGCGGAGAGCCGCTTTCGGGTGACCGCCGGTGGCCGGCGTCAGCGGCGGCGCGTGATGGTCACGGCGCGTGATGTCGCGGACGGGTCCGGCGGGCGGTCTGCCGGACGCCGCCCGCCGGGCGGTCCGGTGGGCGGTCTGCCGGAGGGGTCGGCGGATCGTCTGGTCGGTGGTCTGCCGGAGGGTTCGGGGGTGGTCCGGTGGGTGGTCCGTGCGTTGCCTGGCGCCCGCCTGGGGGAGCGGCTGCCCGGGCGCTCCGGCGGTGGTGGTCGCCGGGCGGTCTGCGCGATGGCCTGGCGCGCGCCTGGGGGCGGTCCGGGCAGGGCGGGTCGGCAGGCGGGACGGCGGGTGGCCTACCCGCGCGGGGTCTCGTGCGTGTAGACCCAGTAGAAGACGCACAGGCCCACTCCCGCCCCGGTCGCCAGACCGAGGCCGATGGCCGCCCCGACCGAGTCGCCGGTCTGGGCGTACAGGAACCCGACCGCCGTGCCGGCGAGCGCGCCCCACGCCACGGCGTGCGGCACCCGGCTCAGGTGCGGGACGAGGTACAGGACACCGGTCATGAGCAGCATCAGCACGATGCCGGTGACGAAGCCGAACAGGAAGTTGCCCAGGGTGATCGGTCCGCCGTGGCGCTGGTTGGCCGCCGCCCAGTAGCCGTAGACGACGCCCACCACCGCGGGGATCGCCCACCGCGCGAACTTGTGGGTCCGCTCACTGAAGATGTCGGGCGTGCGGGTGCGCGTGGTGCCGCCGCGCGCAAGTGCCGGCTGAGCCATCTGAGCACTCCTTCCACTCGGCCCCCGCCTACCAGCGCACACCGGCGCGGGAGCGCGGGCAACTCGGCGGCCGGGACGGCCCGGCGGCGGGCCGCCTGCGGACCGGCCGCAGGTCCGGCATCCACCGGGACGCGTCCAGCGGTTACGGTGCTGCGGTAGCGTCGACAGGATCACCGACGGGGGGACGATGCCTGGAACCGTGCTGCTGCTCGCGGCCTCGCCCGTGGGCCGAGGGCGCCTGGTGGACGCCGCCTCGGTGCTTCCGGTGCTGGCCGCCGTCCCGCCCGCCGTGCTCGCCGGCACCGACACCGCGACCGTCGTGGAACTCGCCGACCCGCTGGAACCGCAGGCCGTGCTGACCCGGCTGCGCGCCGCCGCGGCGGCCCCCGGACCGCTGACCGTCTTCGTCACCGGCCAGCTCCAGCTCGACCGCCGCCAGCACCTGCCCCACCTGGCGCTGGCCCGCACCACCCCGGCGACGGTCCGCTACACCGCGCTGCCCTGGCACTGGCTGCGCGAGGAACTCCGGCTGCGCCCGCCCGGGACGACGACGCTCGTGGCCGACCTGCACGCCGACGCGGAGTGCTGGCGGATGCTGCGGAGCCGCCCGCTCGACTCGGGCCGCGCGGCGGCCGTGTACGGCCGGATCGCACCGCCGCCGCCCCGGCGGACGGTGGCGGCGCCGTCGTACATGAAGGCGGTGGCGACGATCCTGCGCAGTGGGCGCCGGCCGCCGCTGGACCAGCTGCACCAGCAGGTGCTGGGACGGCTGGCCGAGGAAGGCGCCGGCACGGACCTGGTGCTCACGGCCCTGCCGCAGGCGCCGGCCGGCCCGCACGCCGGGACGGTGGCGGGTGTGGGCGGCGGCGCGTACCCGGGCACCGGCGCGTATCCGGGCGCCGGCGCGTATCCGGGCGCCGGCGCCGTTCCTGGCGGCGGGGCGTACCCGGTAGGCGCGGCGAACGTGGGCAGCGGGACGTACCCGGTCGGCGCGGCGAACGAGGACGGCGGGGCGTACCCGGTAGCCGGGGCGAACGTGGGCAGCGCGGCGAACGAGGGCAGCGCGGCGTACCCGGTAGCCGGGGCGAACGCGGGCGGTGACCCGTACCCCGCCGCCGGCGCGTACGTCGACACCGCGGCCGGAGGCGCGTACGCCGGGACCGCGGCCGCCGACGCCGTGGCGTACGCCGGTGCTCCGGACGCTCCGGATGCTCCGGGCGCTCCGGGCGCTCCGGGCGCTCCGGGCGCTCCGGGCGCTCCGGGCGCTCCGGGCGGTGCTGAAGGCGCCGGCGCGGGGGCCGGCGCTCAGGCCGATCCGCACGCCGCGATCAGCGCCTGTGTGCAGGCCGGCCGGCACGACGACGCCGACGCGCTCGCCGCGCGCTGGGAGCAGGCCGCCGTGCGCGCCCACGGAGCGGCCTCCGAGGACGCCCTGCACTGGACCGAGGTCCGCGCCGACCTGGCCATGTTCGCGGGGGACGCGGCCCGCAGCTGCCGGGCCTGGCTCGCCGTCGCGGCCACCCGCCTGGCCATGGGACAGCCGCCCGGCACGGCCGAGGTGGAGGCCGCCGTCGACCGGGCCCACCACCAGTGGGGGCGGATCGAGGATCCGGCGGAGGCCGGGGACCTCGGCCCGCTGCTCGCGGACCTGCGCGGCCGCGTGCCCGGACGGCGCCGTGGCGCGGTGGAGGACGTACGGCGGCAGCTGGACCGGCTGCGGGCCCGGCGCTGAGCGACGCCGCGCCGCGGGGACGCGCCGCGGGGACGCAGCCGGTCGACGCGGCGCAGCACCGCGGGGACGCGGTGCCGCCGGGACTCGGGGAACGTGGTGCCGCGTTGACGCAGCCCCCGCAGGGGCGCGAGCGCACCGGCGGCGCGCGCCGTTCGTTCCGTTCCGTACGCCCCCTCCCTGGACGCCGACTCCGGTGCCAGAATGGTGAGTTATGGCTGAGGGGGAGGGCGTGGCCGGCCGAGGCATCCGGGTGCGGCTGGACGGAAGCGCGAGCAGAAGCGACGTGGGCGCGCTCAAGGCGTGGCTGGAGCGGGAGAAACCACTGGAGGAACTGGTCCGCGCGGGACGGCTGCGGATCCTGGAGCGGCCGCGCACGGACGGGCCGCCCGGCCACATGGGAACCGGCATGGAGATCGTGCTGGCCGTCGTCACCTCCGCCGCGACCGTCGGGTTCGAGCAGCTGCTCGCCCAGACCACGCGTGCGGTGTCGGCCTGGCTGGCGAACCGCCGGGAGGTGGAGAGCGGGGATCCGCCCGAGGGACGCGTCGATCCGGTGAACCTCGACGAGGGTTAGCCCGGTGCGCCGCTTCGACCCGCGCGGACGGGTCAATCGGGCGCTGCTGGTCGGCGTCTCGCGGTACGACCACACGAAACCGGACGAGTCGGACGGCGTGCCCGGCCATCTGCCCGCGGTCCGGGACAACGTCGACCGGCTCGGCTCCGTGCTGCGCCGGGGCGGGGTGTTCCGCGAGCGGGAGATCACGGTGTGCCGTTCGCCCTCCCTGGACCGTTTCAGCGAGGAACTGCGCACCGCCGCCCACGAGGCAGAGGGCCTGCTGCTGTGCTACTTCGCCGGGCACGGCGCCGTGCCGAGCGCGGGCGACGAGCTGTTCCTGCAGATGCGCAACGCGCGGGTCGTCGCGGGCGGACGGGCCGTGTTCCCCGGCGCGGACGCGTTCACCGGTGTGCTGACCGAGCTCGCCGGGAGCCGCGCCGAGCGGGTCGTGGTGATCCTGGACTGCTGCTACGCGGGTAACGCCGCGAAGATCTGGCAGGACTTCGCGCACCGGCAGCGGATCCTGCTGCTCATGAGCGTGCAGGCCAACCGGCTCATCGACTCGGGCGGCGAGAAGGGGCCGACGCCGTTCACCGCCGGACTTGTCGAACTGCTCGACGTGGACGGTGAGGTGTCCCTGCTGCGGCTGTTCGACGGGCTGCGGGCCCGGATGGCCGCGTCGGGCCTCACCACGACGCTCGGGGACGCGTGGGAACCGCAGCACGCGGGCGAGCCGGGCACGGACGTGCTGCTGTCCGCGCGGGGCGAAGCGCGGCGGGGGAACGTTCCGCCGGGGACGTCGTCGCCCGGCTCGGCGTCGCCCGGTGTGCCCGGCTCGGCGTCGCCCGGTGTGCCCGGCTCGGCGTCGCCCGGTGTGCCTGGCTCGGCGTCGCCCGGTGTGCCTGGCTCGGCGGGGCCGGGGGCGCCTGGCTCGGTGGGGCCAGGGGCGTCCGGCTCGGGCGCGGCGTCCGCCGCGGCGGACCCGCCGCCTCCGCCGCCTCCACTGCCGTCCGCGTCCGGTGAGCCGTCCCCGCCTCCGCACGCCTCGGCGCCCGACGGAGGATCCGGGACGCCGCCCGCCGTCGACAGGGTCTCCGTGCCGCCGTCCGCCGGGGAGGGGACGGACGGGCCGCCGGTGCACTCGGAGCAACCGGGCACCCCCGCCGCACCGGAGCCGTCCGGCGCATCACGGCCCTCGGCCCCGGGGCAGGCCCCCGGCGAACCGGAGTCCTCGCTACCGCCGGAGTCCACGACGGCTCGGAAGTCCACGACGGTCCCGGAGTCCACGACGCTCCCGGAGTCCACGACAGCCCCGCTGTCCACGACAGTCCCGGCGTCCTCAGGGGCCTCGGCGTCCTCCCCAGAACCTGAGTCCACCGCGCCGCCGCCGTCCGGTCCCGGACCGGACCCGTCCGCGTCGCCGTCGCCGTCGCCGTCGCCGTCGTCCGCTCGGACGCAGCCCGCCGTGCCGACGTCCGTACCGTCGCCGTCCGGCACCGGCGATGCGGGCGGGGGACCGTCGCCGTCCGGCACCGGGGAAGCGGGCGGGGGACCGCGGCCGGGCACCGGCTCACCGGGTGCGGTGACCGCCCTCCTGGGCCGCCTCCGCGCCCTGGCCGGCACGGTGGTGAAGTGGGCCGGCTCCGTCGTCCGGCTGCTCGGTGGCCGGGCCGCCGTGGTTGTCGCGATGGTGCTCACGCTCGCCGCCGTCGGCCTCGGCTCGTACGCGTACCTCCGCCTCGGCGACGACCACTCCTGCGCCCCGCCGCTGGAGCTGCGCGTGCTGACCGACCCGGACCTGGAGGAGACGGTCCGCGCGGCCGCCGACGCCTATCTCACCTCCGGGACGAACACCACCGGGCACGGCTGCCGCCGGACCGGCATCACCGTCTACAGCGCGGGTGCGGCCGGCGCCGTCGGCGCGCTGCGCCGGCAGACCGGGGCCTGGCAGGAACCGCTGGACGAGGACGCCGATCCGCAGCGGGACATCGGCCCCCAGCCGGACGTCTGGATCCCCGCGTCGACGGCCGACGTGGACCGGGTCGTCGTGGACCGGTCCGACCGCGTGTTCGCCGAACTCCAGCCCTACCCGTCGCCGTTCGTGTACTCGCCGATCGTGCTCGCCGTCCCGCAGGACCTCGCCGGGGCGGGGCTCGACGAGCGCGTCGGGCGCCCGCTCTCCCGGCTGGTCGACGACCTGCGCAAGCGGAACGGGAGCGCCGAGGTGCGCCGTCCCGATCCGGAGCTGACCGGCTCCGCCCTGCTGGCGACGGTCGGCCTCTACGGCCCCGGCACGCCCGACGCGCGCAGCGCCGAGCAGCGGATCCGCCCCGCCGGGCCGCCCGCCCCCACGTCCGCCGCCCTGCTCTGCGCGCTGCCCGAGGACCCCGCCGCCGACCTCCGCACCGCCGCGCTCGTGCCGGAGTTCCTGCTGAAGAGCGGTGTCGGCTGCGCCCGGGCGACACGGGAGCCGCGGACCGCCGAGTACCCGACCGACGTGCCGGCCCTGACGCCCGCCTTCGTGCGGGTGCGCTGGGAGGGCGGCGACCGGGACGCGGCCGCGCGGGACGAGGCGGTCGGCCGCTTCCACACGTGGCTGACCGGCGAGGACGGCCTTGCCGCCTTCCGCCGGGCCGGCTTCCGGTCCGCCACGGGCGCCGGGCACCCCCTGCTCGACTCCGAGAACCCCGGCGTCGGCGTCCTGCGCAACCCCAGTCCGCTGCCGGGCGCGGCCGAGCGGACGGCGCTGGATACGGCCCTCGAGCGCTACCGCAGCGCCAACGGCCCCGGCCGGGTGCTCTACCTCCTCGACAGCTCCGGTTCGATGACCGCTCAGTGGCAGGGCCCCAGCGGCGGCCCCGGCCTGCTGAAGCACTCCCTCGGCGGACTGGGCGAGCAGGACGAGTACGGGGTGTGGGCGGTGCACGGCACCTCGGGCGACCGGCGGTACGACGTGCTGCTCCCCTTCGACCGCCACCGCCGCCAGGACGCCGAGCGCCTGGTCGACGGCCGGGCCCGGGTCCACGACGCCGAGGCCGACCCGCACGCGGCCCTGCTCGCCGCGCTGACCGACATGGCGGGCCGGGGCCGGGACGACGAACGGCCGCAGCTGATCGTCTACGTCACCGACGACGAGGACGACAACCGGCTGACCGGCGACAACCTCCGGGACGTGCTGGGGAGGGCGGCGCGGGCCGGGGTGCCGGTGGACATGGTCTCCCTGGTCGGCGGGTCCTGCGACCAGGGCCGGCCCGGCGCCCTGATCGCCGAGGCGAGCGGCGGCAGGTGCCTGGACGCGGGTGACGACCTGGGCACGCTCCTGCACGACGAGGTCGCACGGGTCGGAACGGGGGAGGACTGATGCGCCGGGGGCGGGAAGGACTGATGCGCCGGCGTCGGGAAGGACTGATGCGCCGGGGCCGGGGAGGGCTGATGCGCTCGGACATGCGGGGCGGGACGGACGGCGAGGGTGCGGAGGGCGCGAACGGTGCGCAGGGCCGGCGGGAGCGGCACGGGATGCCGGGGACGCGGGGAGGGCACGAGAGCGGGAACGGCCCCCGAGGCGCGGCGGACGGGCTCGGCACCCAGGCCGGGAGGGGCACCCAGGCCGGGAGGGGCACCCAGGCCGGGAGCGGCGCGCAGGCCGGGAGGGGCACCCAAGCAGAGAGCGGCACGCAAACGGGGAGCGGTGTCCGAGCCGGGACTCGCGGGGACGGGCGCCAAGGCGGGGGCGGTCGCCCGGGCGGTGACGGCGAGCAGGGCGGGGCACGCGGCGACGGCGGAGGACGACGGCGGCCCGCGCCACGGCGATCCGCGCCACGACGGTCCGCCGCCCGAAGGCCCGCCGCACGGCGGCTCGCGCTCCTGCTGCTCACGCCGCTGCTCGCGGCCGCGGCCTGCACGGGGAGCGGTCCGCGGCCGGCCGCGACGCCCGCCGCCGAGCTGCTCGGCGACATCGTGGTGGCCAGCGGCCGGGACGTGACCGGCAAGAACGGCATCCGCCAGCAGCTCATCGACGCCTGGAACCGGCAGCAGGAGAAGGAGGGCACCCGCTACCACGCCCGGCTGGTGGAGCTGCCCGGCTCCGCAGACGAGCAGCGCAGCCAGCTGCTGGGGGCGCTGCAGTCGGGCAGCGCCGAGTACGACGTGGTCAACCTGGACGTCACCTGGGTGCCCGAGTTCGCCGAGGCCGGGCTCGTCCGGCCGCTGCCGGACACGGCGGTCGACGGCGACGTCATCCCGTCGGTCGCCGGCACGGCCCGCTGGGCGGGAAAGGTGTACGCGGTGCCGTTCAACAGCGACGTCGGGCTGCTCTACTACCGGCGCGACCACCTGCGTGCCGTGGGGGTGCGGCGCCCCGACCCGCCCCCCGGCGCCCGCTGGCAGGACGTGCGCGCCCTCGGGGACCTGCTGGACGAGCGCCGGCCGGCGGGGTTCGAGAAGACCTGGACGACGCAGCTCGCCGGGTACGAGGGCCGGACGGTCAACGCGATCGAGGCGTTCGCGTCGGTCATCGACGACTTCGCGCTCACCGACGACCAGGGCCACTACACGGCCGGTGTCGGGGAACTGACCGACGGCATCGCCGAGTTGCGCCGGCGCACGGAGCGTCCGTACACGCTCGACGACGCCGTCCACTCCGACGAGGCCGCCTCGCTCAGCGACTTCGCCGGCGGCCGCACGGCCTTCCTGCGGCACTGGCCCTACGCCTACCGCACGCTCCACCAGTCCTTCACCGAGCAGCAGCTGGGCGTGGCCCCGCTGCCCGGACGCGCGGTGCTCGGCGGGCAGAACCTGGCCGTGACCCGGTCCTCCCAACGAGCTGAGAAGGCCACCCAGTTGGTCACGTTCCTGACCAGTCCGCAGAGCGAGCGCTGCCTGCTGGACGCGGGCTTCGCCGCGACCCGGGTGTCGGCGTACGAACGGAACGACGTCCGGTGCACGGTGACGGACGCGTCGACGCCGACGGGGCCGCCCGCGTCCCCCACGGGCGAGAGCACCGACCGCATGCCCCGTGACGCCGCAGGTCGCCCGCGCTACGCCCGGGCCGTCCTGCTGCGCGCGCTCCGCGAGGCGGTCTCCCGGCCCCGCACCCCGCTGTACGGCGCCTTCACGCAGACCTTCACCGCGGAGCTGGGCGCCCTGTTCGCCGACGACCCGCCGGACGACGCGACACTGGCCCGGCGCCTGGACAAGGCCCTGCGCCGGGCGCTTCCCGACTGACACCGGCCGGGGTGAGGGTGCGTGCCGGGCCCGGACGCCGGCGTGGCGCCCCGGCCGGGGACGGCCGCGCGCCGCCGGCCGGCAGGCGGCGGGCCGGCGTCCGCGGCCGGCCGTGCGCGGCAGGCACTGCCGTCGCGCCCGGCCCTAACGGTCCTGGGACGTGTAGGGGGCCGGTGCCGCCCTGTCCGCCGCGTGGGCCGGGCTCGCGTGGCCGGCGGTGACCAGGGCGGCCACGGCCACGACGGCCGCGCCGAACCCCCTGACGTACCGGGCGGGAACGCGTTCGGGGCGCGCGACAGGACGTCCGGGCACGGCAACCGACCTCGCAACGACAGTGATGGATTAAGCACGTTTAACGCGCTCACCAACCTAGGGGTGGAACGGCCGAACGTGAAGAGCGCAGGCGGTAGTTGGCCGACTCGAGGTCGTGCGGCGGCAAGTCGGTGAACAGGATTTCCGTACGTGCGCTTACTGGCATGATGAAGCGCATGGCGAAGCGGGACGACCCGGAGACCATCGGGCGCAGGGTGCAGCGGCTGCGCCGCGAACAGGGCATGACCCAGCGGCAGTTGGCGGAGCCGGCGTACACGCCCGCGTACATCTCCACCCTCGAGGCCGGCCGGGTGCGGCCCTCCGACGAGGCGCTCACCCATCTCGCGGGCCGGCTCGGGGTCGCCTTCGACGAGCTGGCCACCGGGCGGCCGGCCCACCTGGCCACCGACCTGCGGTTGCGGCTGACCGAGGCGCAGCGCACCCTCGCCTCCGGAGAGGCCGAGAAGGCGGCCGAGGAGTACGCGCGGCTGCTGGAGGAGGGCGAGGCGCACGACCTCGCCGACGTCCGGGCCGCCGCACTGCTCGGCCTCGGGGAGTGCGCCCTGGAGACGGGCGAGCTGGCCGCCGGCCGGGAGTACTTCGAGCGGTCCGAGCGGGCCCTCGCCGACGCGCCCCTGCCGGCCCGCGTCCCCGCGCTGCGCGGCCGTGCGGTCTCCCACTACCTGGCCGGTGAGCTGCGCTACGCCGTCTACCTGCTGGAGTCCGCCCTCGACGAGCTCAACCGCGGCGGCCTGCACGACCCGGACGCCCTGCTCCTGCTGTACGCCAGCGTCATCGGGCCGTACATGGACATGGGCGCGCAGGCGCGGGCGGCCCAGGCGGCCGAGTTCGCGCTGGCCCTCGCCCCGAAGGCGGGCGACCCGGCGCTGGTGGCCCGGATGCACCGCTCCGTCGCCCGTACCCTGCTCGCCGAGGGCCGTCTCGCCGAGGCCGACGCCTCGCTCGCCAAGGCCGCCGAGCTGTACCGCGGGCTGCGCCTGCGCACCGAACTCGCCAACTGCCACTGGATGCGCGGCTACGTGTGCGCCCAGAACGGCGAGCTGGACCGCGCGGAGGAGGAGCTGCGCGCGGCACGCGCCATGCTGGCCGAGCGGCGCGCCGCCCTCTACACGAGCCAGGTCGCCGTGGAGCTCGCCGACGTGCTGCACCGGCGCGGCAAGTCGGCGGAGGCGGCCGCCCTGCTGCGGGACGTGCTCGGCGACCTCTCCCCCGAGCGCGGGGCCGTGCACGCGGCCGCCGCCCACCGGCTGCTGGGGATCATCGCGGAGGACGCCCGCGACACGGACACGGCCGAGGAGCACTACGTCCGCGCGCTCAGCCTGCTGGAGCGGGCGGGCGCGGCCGGCGACCTGGCGGACCTGTGCCGGCTCCTCGGTGACCTCTTCCGCCGCACCGGCCGGGTGGAGGCGGCGCTGGACGCGTACCGCACCGGGCTGGGGCACCGCACCGCCCCGGGCACCACGACGCTGGGCCCGGCGCCGGCGCAGCCCCCGCTGTGACGCCCCGGCCCCAAGCGGATGCGCCGTGGGCGCCCGTGCGGCGGTTTCGCCGCGCCGCCCCGGGGTAGTCGGCGGTGCCCCCGCGAAGGGTGGTCATGAACGCGCCGCGGGCAGGAGGCGCCCCGCGCCCGTCGGCCCGCGTGTGCGGGCCGCCCGCGACAGCCCGCGGACGACGATGGCGGCGCTGATGGTGTGAGGAGGCGGTGGCCGTGCAGCGGAGGGACGACGGTTCCGGCGCCCGGGGCGAGGACCCGCGCCGGCGGGACCCCCGGGACGGCGACGACCTCCCGGACCGCGACGGCGACTCCGCGCGCGAGCGGATCCCGGCGGACGACCCGGTCACCGGCGTCGTGGACGATCCGGCCGGCCCCGCGGACGGTTCCGCCCCGCACCCCGGGGACGAGTCGGCGGCGGACCCCGGGAACGGCCCGGCGGCCGTGCGGGGGGACCTCGTGGACGTGATCGCCGAAGGGGTGCGGGGCGTCCCGCCCGAGGAGGTCCCGCGCCGGCTGTGCACCCTGGCGGTCAAGCTGCTGCCGGTGGTGGGCGCGAGCGTCTCGCTGCGCGCCGACGGCATGCCCGTGCAGCTCAGCGCCAGCGACAACGCGGCGGCCCGCATGGGCGCGGTCCAGGCCACCCTCGGGGACGGGCCCTGCCTGTACGCCGCGGAGCTGGGCGCGCCCGTGCTGGCCAGCGACCTGTCCAACGGCCGTGACGCCCGGCGCTGGCCGGTGTTCGCCCAGCAGGCCGCCGAGCTGGGGGTGGCGGCGGTGTACTCCCTGCCGCTCGGCAACGACGCCGTGTGCGTGGGCACGCTCGACCTCTACGGCGACGTCCCGCGCGAACTGGGCCGGCAGGAACTCGACACCGCGCAGCACGTGGCCGGGGTGATGACCCTCGCCCTGATGTCCCTGATGCGCGAGGAAGGCGACGAGGCCCAGGGACAGCAGTCCTGGCTGAACGGCCTCGCCACGGATCAGGACGAGGTCTACCAGGCCATCGGCATGATCATGGCCCAGCTCGGGGCCGCGGCGGACGAGGCCCTGGCACGGCTGCGCGCCTGCGCGTTCGTGGAGGGCCGCACCGCCCTCGACGTGGCACGCGAGGTGATCACGCACAGGAAGAGGTTCGACCGTGACTAGGCACTTCCAGACGCGTCCCCTGGGGCGCGACGGACCATGGCGTGAGGAGGTGGCGGCCAACCGGGAGGAACGGCTCACGCGGGCCTTCGTCGACCTCGCCGACACGCTGGACGACCGCTTCGACCCCCTGGACCTCTTCGACCGGCTCAGCGGGTACTGCGTGGGCCTGCTGGCCGTCGACGCGGCGGGCGCGGTGATGACCGACGCCCGCGGCGACCTGCGCGTGATGGCCTCCTCCGAGGAGCCCGTCGCGGCCCTCGACCTGTTCCAGGCGGAGAGCCACGAGGGCCCCTCCGTCGACTGCTGCCGCACCGGGCTGCCGGTCGCCGGGACGGACCTGGCCACCGGGACGCGCTGGCCCGGCTACGCCCGGCGGGCGCTGGCGGCCGGGTACGCGTGCGTGCACGCCGTGCCGCTGCGCATCGACGGCCGGGCGATCGGCGCGCTGACCCTGCTCGGCCGGCCCGGCACCGACCTGCCCGCGGCCGACCTGGCCGTGGCGCAGGGCCTGTGCGACATCTCCGCCCTGGCGCTCGCCCACTGGCCGACCGAGCCGACGCGCGAGCACGACCTGCTGACGTCCCTGCAGGCCGCGATCTCCGCGAAGGCGACCGTGGAACTGGCCAAGGGGCTGGTCGGCCAGTACGCCGGCATCCCCTTCACCGAGGCGCTGACGCTCCTGCGGCGCTTCGCCGAGCGGGAGGGCCGGTCCCTGACGTCGGCCGCCCGCGACCTGGCCGCGGGCCGCCTCACCCTGGACCGCCTGCTCCAGCAACACCCCGAACACACCTGAGGGGGCTTCCGCGGGCGCGACGCCGCACCGGGACGCGGGCCCGCGGGAGCGGCGCGTGCCCGAAGCCGCGTCCGGTGGCGTGCGCCGGGTCGTGTCCGGTGGCGTGCGCGCCGGGTCCGTTCGGGTGGCGTGCGTCCGGGACTGTGTGGGGCGGCGCGTGTGGGGGCCGTGTGGGGCGGTGCGCGTCCGGGGCTGTGTCGGGCGGTGCGCGCCGGGTCGTGTTCGGCGGCGTGTGCCCGGGTCGCTCGGTGGCGTGCGTCCGGGGCTGTGCCGGGCGGCGTGCGCCCGGAGCCATGTTCGATGGCGCGCCGGGCCGACCGGGACCGGCGTTCCCGATCGGTACGCGCGCGCCCGGGCCGTACTCGTGCGTGACTCCTGTGACTCGCTCGCTGCCCGGCCACCGCCGGACGGCGCTCGGGCGCACCGACGGAGTCGGCCGTGATGTCCGTGCCCCCCCCCGCATCGCACTCACGCGCTCGCGCGGCCCTGGCGGTGCACCGCTGCCAGGCGGTCGACGCCCCGCTGGAGCGCCCCCTGGGTGGACTCGGCCGACACGGCGCCGGTACCGCCGTTGGTGACGGTGATCGCGTCGTCGCCGACGCGTACGGCGGCCACGTCCAGGACGAGCGCGGTCGGGTCGTCCTCGGCCGGGTCGTCGGCGGTCAGCCTGACCACCAGGCCCCGGCACGCGTCCCCGAACTGGGGCAGCGTCTGCTCGAAGACCTGCACGTCCTGCACGCCGTTGCGCGTGGTCGTCGCCGTGAAGTTGGCGCACGTGCGGGGCAGCGTCTCCAGCCAGGCCAGGACGCGGTCCACGTCGGCCGGGCGCAGCGCGAGGACCTGGTAGCGCAGCTGCGCCTCGGTGTCGGGCTGGTCGAAGGCGGCCACCGCGTGCGTGCCCTTCGGCGTGCCGAGCAGCTCGTCGGCGTAGAGGACGTCGAGGAGGCGCTGGCAGTCGGGGGTGCCGGTCCGTGCCTTGAGCAGCCCGTCCCGCCAGGTCGCCGCGCCCTGCGTCGGCGCCCACGGCGCGCCGAGGTCGGCCTCGGTGATGAGCGCGGCCCGTGCCTGGGCCTGCGTGAGCGGGGGCGCGGCGTTCGGCGGGCGGCCCGCCGGGGACGGGCCGCCGCCCGACGGCGACGCGGCGACGCGGGGCCCGGGGGCCGGCGCGGCCGAACAGGCGGCCGCGGTCAGCAGGACGGCCGCGGTGAGGACGGGGACGCTCAGGGCGCGGGCCGGGGGACGGACCACGGATGTGCCTCTCACGGATGTGCCTCCAGAGGTGCCCGGGGAACAGGTCGCCTCACACGGCACCACCGAGGCGGCCCGCTCACCAGCGCGCCGCGCCGTCCGACGGGGGAACGGCGCCCGACGGGCGCCCGACCGGACGACATCCCCGGCCCCCGGCCGACCCCCGGCCGGGCTCCGCCACCGGTTCCGTGACCGGCGCAAGGCGCACGGCCGCGCGCATGCCGCGGCAGGCAGCGTTCGCCCGTCGAGGAGCGGCGTCCGGTGCGTGCTCCCGGCGTGCCGGCCGGACGCCCTCGTACTGGGTGTACCGGGGCTTTCGGCCGGTTCGGGGACGGGGGCGCGTGCCGGGCGTCGCGACGGGGCGAACGTTGCCTGCCGCGGCACTAGCGGGTGTCGGCCGCCCGCACCGCCCACCGCTGCTCCACCTTCGCCACCTTCCAGTACGCCAGTGCCACCGCCCACACCGCGACGAACAGGCCGACGATGACGTAGCCGACGCTGTCGAGGTCGACCCCGGCGATCCAGCCGGTCACGTCGTCGCGCAGGTCGAACCTGTCGTGGACGACGCCGACGAGCTCGATGGTGCCGATGAAGAAGGCGACGGCGATGGACAGGCCGGTGATGGTGAGGTTGTAGTAGACCTTGCGGACCGGGTTCGAGAAGGCCCAGTGGTAGGCGACGTTCATGAACGTGCCGTCGAGGGTGTCGAACAGGCACATGCCGGCGGTGAACAGCAGCGGCAGGCACAGGATCGCGTACCAGGGCAGCCCGGCGGCCGCGCCCGAGCCCGCCATCACCATCAGCGTGACCTCGGTGGCCGTCTCGAAACCGAGGCCGAAGAGGAAGCCCAGCGGGTACATCTGGCCCGGACGGGAGATCGACCGGGTCAGACGCCCGAGGAAGCGGTTGACGAACCCGCGGGAGTCCAGGTGCCGCTCCAGCTCCGTCTCGTCGTACGTGCCGGCGCGCATCGACCGGAAGACCCTGAGGATGCCGGCCAGGGCGACCAGGTTCAGGGCGGCGATGAGGTAGAGGAACGTGCCCGCGATCGTCGTCCCCATCACACCGAGCAGCTGGTGCGTGGGCGAGTCCTCGCTCATCACCCGCCCGGCCAGCCGGGTGCCGCCGGCGATCATCACGGCGAGCACCACGACGACGCTGGAGTGGCCGAGGGCGAACCAGAAGCCGACCGGCACCGGCCGCTTGCCGTCGGCCATCAGCTTGCGGGTGGTGTTGTCGATCGCGGCGATGTGGTCGGCGTCGAAGGCGTGCCGCACCCCGAGGGTGTAGGCGGTGACGCCGAGGCCGATGCCGAAGGCCTTGGAACCCACCTCGTAGTGGCCGGGTACGACGAGGAGGAAGAGGATCCCGAAGGCGACGACGTGCAGTGCGGCTATCGCCGCCATCAGGCCGGCGGTCCTGAGGGTGTCCTCACGCCGCCAGGCGAAGTCCGCCGGCTTCCGGGCAGGGTCGGGCAGGGTCATCCGGTCATCACGCTCCAGCACCTCGTGGATCACTTCGTGAGCTGCCGTGGCCGGTCTCCTGGCTTACAGGTCTCGCGTCGCCGGCCCGCCTTCCCGGCCGTCTCGCGACGGCCAGTGGCTGTCCCCCGGGGAGGGACGTGGACCGGAAACTCCCTGATCACAGTGGCGAGGGCCGCTCCGGCATGGGCCCTGACGGGCCGTCACCGGCTTCCCGAACACCACGGCCCGCCCACCGTAGGGCCGCGAGCGGTTCCCTGCATAGCTGCATACCTGCGCAGGTATGGAAGATCACATCCGGGCGCCTGCGAGGATGACGGTATGCATCTCGTCCCCGCGGACCGCGCAGACCGCCGCACGATCGACGGCCACCGGGTGTGCGACGCCGTCGCCGCCATCGGCGACGCCGGGCACGTCCGCTCCTGGGCCGACCGCTTCTCCCTGCTCAGCGACCCCAAGCGGCTCGCTCTCCTGCTGGCCCTGCACCGCACGGGGCCGCTGGCCGTGTCCGACCTCGCGATCGCCACCGGCATGAACGACCCGGCCGTCTCCCAGGCCCTGCGGCTGCTGCGGGCGGCGGGGGTCGTGTCGGGCGAGAAGGAGGGGCGCGTGGTGCGCTACCGGGTGGTCGACCCGGACGTGCGGGCCCTGCTGGCCCACTGCGTGGCGGACGGCGGCTGACGGGCGGGCGCGCGGCCGGCGCGGAGCGGCCCCCTGCGGGGCGGGCCGTGCTGTCCCGTGCGGGGCGGACATCGGCCGCTCGCGGCGCTGATCGAAGGCCGGGCGGGCGGCCGGTGCAGTGCGTGTCCCCTTCCGGGGCGGCTGCCGGTGGGCGCACGGCCGGCGGGCGTGCGCCCGGCGCTCATTCGGTCTGGCGGAGCGGAATGTGTTCACATTCCGGCGAAGTGGACAGGTTTGTCATTGTTGTGCTTTCTGCCGGAAGCCGTCACCCGCCGCAGAGGAGGCCGCGTGACTGTCCGCACCTCGCACGAGTCGACACCCGACCTGTCGTCCAGGAACCCGGACTGGTGGCGGCAGGCCGTCGTCTACCAGGTCTACCCCCGCAGCTTCGCCGACGCGGACGGCGACGGGCTCGGCGACGTCCGGGGCGTCACCCAGCGACTGACCCACCTGGCCGCCCTCGGCGTCGACGCCCTGTGGCTCAGCCCCTTCTACCCCTCCGAGCTGGCCGACGGCGGCTACGACGTCGCCGACCACCGCGACGTGGACCCCCGCCTGGGCACGCTCGACGACTTCGACGCCATGGTCGCCGAGGCGCACCGGCTGAGCCTGAAGGTCATCGTCGACGTGGTGCCCAACCACTCCTCCGACCGGCACCCCTGGTTCCAGGAGGCGCTGCTCGCCGGCCCCGGCTCGCCCGCCCGTGACCGGTACGTCTTCCGCGACGGACGCGGGGCGCACGGCGAGCTCCCGCCCACCGACTGGCAGTCCGTCTTCGGCGGCACCGCCTGGCAGCGCGTGCCGGACGGCCAGTGGTACCTGCACCTGTTCGCCCCGCAGCAGCCGGACTTCAACTGGGGGAACGAGGAGGTGCGCGCGGACTTCCGCACCACGCTCCGGTTCTGGTCCGACCGCGGGGTCGACGGCTTCCGCGTCGACGTGGCGCACGCCCTCGCCAAGGACCTCGACGAGCCGCTGCGCGATGTCGGCAACGTCGGCGTCACCGGCGAGGACGCCCTGCTCCGCGTGGCGCCCGGGAGCCACCCGTACTACGACCGGGACGAGGTGCACGAGATCTACCGCGACTGGCGCAAGATCTTCGACGCCTACAGCCCGCCCCGCACGGCCGTCGCCGAGGCCTGGGTGCCGGGTGACCGGCGCGCCCTGTACGCCCGTCCGGACGAACTCGGCCAGGCCTTCAACTTCGAGTACCTGAACACCCGCTGGGACGCCGACGGGCTGCGCGCGGTGATCACGGAGTCGCTGGCGGGGGCGCGGGCCGCCGGCGCGCCGGCCACCTGGGTGCTGTCCAACCACGACGTGGTCCGCCACACCTCCCGCCTGATGCTGCCGCCCGGCACGGACGACAACGCCTGGCTGCTCTCCGGCGGCCGGGCCCCGGCGGTCGACGAGGCGGCCGGGCTGCGCCGGGCCCGGGCGGCGACGCTGCTGATGCTGGCGCTGCCCGGCTCGGCCTACGTCTACCAGGGCGAGGAACTCGGCCTGCCGGAGGTCGCCGACCTGCCCACGGAGGTGCTGCAGGACCCGATCTGGGAGCAGACGGGGCACGTGCGCAAGGGCCGCGACGGCTGCCGGGTGCCGTTGCCGTGGACGGCCACGGGCCCGTCGTACGGCTTCGGGGCGGGCGGGGCCTGGCTGCCGCAGCCGGCCCGGTTCGCGTCGTACGCCGTCGAGGCGCAGGACGGCGTCGAGGGTTCGACGCTGGAGCTGTACCGCACGGCCCTCAGGCTGCGCCGCAAGCTGCTGGAGGGGGAGACGCTGACCTGGGCGGAGGACACCCCGCCGGGCGTCCTGCAGTTCACCCGCGACAGCGGCTGGCGGTGCGTGACCAACCTGTCCGGCGAGGCGGTGCGGCTGCCGGCCGGCGAGGTGCTGCTCAGCAGCGCCCCGCTCGACGGCGGCCGGCTCGGGCCGGACACCACGGCCTGGCTGGGGCCGTAGGCCGGGCCGGGCCTGCTCATCCCACCGTCGGGGCGGGTGTCGCGGCGGTCTGCGGCGTGCCGGAGGGAGCGCCGCCGTCCGCCGGCGGCGTGAGGCCGAGCTGCGGCCGGCCCGGGACCGGCGGCGGCGCGGTCAGGCCCGAGGCGGGCAGTCTCGGCGGGGCCGTCTCCTGGAACAGGGCCTGGTCGAAGTCGACCAGGCCGGTCTTCTCCGTCTTTCCCCGGGGGCCGGGTGGGGTGGGTCGGGCGGTGCCTTGCTGGAGGGCGGGGCGGGCTGGGGCCGGGTGGCCGGGGAGGCTCGGTTCAGTGCCGCAGGGCGGCGCCCACCTCGGCCTTGACCTGGCCGGAGAGTGTGTGGGTGCTGCGGGCCACGGCCTTGCCGGTCTGTCCGGCGGGGACGTCGTCGATGGACACCACGACCGTGTCGAGCAGGCTGCCGTCGGGCTTCTTGAAGTTGACCTGGACGGTGAAGGACTTGGTGGAGTCGGCCGAGTTCGTGACGCCGACGTCGACCGTGGTGCGGCCGTCGGACGCCGTGGCCGGCGAGCCGAGCCGCACGGAGCTGCGGGCGTCGACGCCGTTCTTGACCTCGTCGAGGCGGCGGCCCGCCTCGGCGGTCGCCGACGCCAGGCCCTCGTTGGCCTGCGAGGCCAGTGAGGCGGCGGCGGACGACGCCTTGCTGACCGCGTCCGACGGGCTGCCGCCGTCGTCGGAGCAGCCGGTGAGGCCGAGGGCGGCGGCCGCTGTCAGCGCGGCACCCGTCGTCCAGCGTGCGCGGTGACCGTGCATGGCTCCTCCCGCTGCTCTTCGCCGCCGGGCGTTCCTGGGGCGCCGGGGTCGTGCCGGTGGGGTGTCCCCCTCCAGTGAAGGGCCGCCGGGAGGAACGCGCATGTGGAGGTCGCCCGTGCGGGGCGGTGCGTCCGCGGTACGGCCGTGTGGAGGACGCGGCGCTGGGCGTCTTTGCGGCGCGCCTTCCTGGTGGCTCGGGGCCGCGCCGGGGGGTGTCCGTCCTCGGACCGGCGCGAGTGCCGTCGCTCACCGGCGCACCCGGGTCGACGCGCCGGCCGCTGCGGGCGGA
>NZ_JBEYXZ010000050.1:0-37190 GCF_040645305.1 Streptomyces sp. NPDC046831
CTTCCAGTTCTTCATCCGGGCGTTGGCCTCCACGGCGCGTTCGCCGTGGAGGCCGGACGGCCCGGGCCCGGCCCCCGCACTTCTCCCGTCGACCGCACCCTCGCGGTCTTCTCAGGCTTTCGCGCCGTCGCGCGCCCGATGACTCCGACCGAGGAATCATGCACAAGCGCCATGCCGCCGCGACAGCGGCTGCCCTGACTCTCGCCCTGACCCTGGCTGCCTGTTCGGACGGCCAAGACGGCGCGGACTCCTCCGCAGCCTCCGCAACAACGGTGAGCCACATCCACGGCCTCGGTCTGACCGCCTCCGACCAGCGCCTGTATGTCGCCACCCACGAGGGCGTCTACACCCCCGACGCCAGCGGCCATCCTCAGCTCGTCGGCGACAGCAAGGACGACTTCATGGGCTTCACGGTGGCCCAAGACGAGACCTTCTACGCCAGCGGCCACCCCACCTCCGGCGGCAACAAGGGGCTGATCAAGAGCACCGACGCCGGTAAGACCTGGACGTCGCTGTCTCTGTCCGGCGAGTCCGACTTCCACGCGCTGGACCACGCGCACGGCACGGTCTACGGCTACGACGCCACCAACGCCCTGCTGCGCACCACCAAGGACGGCACCACCTGGAAGGACGGGGCAAGTCTTGAGGCGCTGGACATCGCGGTCAGCCCGAACGACCCCGGCCTCATCCTCGCCACCACCGCTAAGGGCATCGCGCGCAGCACCGACGGCGGTAGGGCGTTCCCCAAGGGCAAGGAGCCGGTGCTGGCCTTCCTCTCCTGGAAGACCGCGGATGCCCTCTACGGCATCGACCCTGCCGGCGTCCTGAGCCGCAGCAACGACGGTGGCACCACCTGGAAGAAGGTCTCCACCGTGCCGGGCGGCCGACCCCAGGCGCTCACCGCGGTCGGCGCCGAACACGTCCTGGCCGCCACCCAGGACGGCGTGTACGAGTCGAAGGACGGCGGCAAGACCTTCCGCAAGCGCCTCGCCGTCGAATCAAGCGGCGGACACTGACGAACGTGAGGCGGAGCCGATCCCCAGGGCCGGGCGCCCGGTACAGCGATGGGACGTCAGCCCTGGGGACGTAGGCCAGCCAGGGTCACCGCGACGAGCCGCCGCACCGCAGCCTTGGACGACAGCGCTCCGGCTCCGGCGAGGGCGTGCAGACAATAGCCCGCCAGCTCGTCCGGCGAGACGTCCTCCCGGACCTCGCCCGTCTGGACTCCCTCGGCCAGCACCCCCTGGACGAAGTGGCGCAAATGTTGCTCGGCGTGCGCCACATGGTCACCCCGGTGCAGGACGGCGGACAGCTCTGCGCCATGGCCGTGCCGCTGCTGCTGGATGAACGCGTAGCGTTCCAGCACCGCCTCCAGCCGCTCACCCGGGGGACCTGGGCGCTCCCCGAGTCCGGCAAGTTCGGCGAGGTGACCGGCGATCTGCTGCTCGTGCCACGCCACCATGATCGACTCGACGTCCGGGAAGTACTTGTACAGCGTGGCCCGCCCGATGCCGCTGCCCTCGGCGATCCGCGACATCGTCACGCCCCGCAGTCCCTGCTCGGCCACGAGCGCCGCCGTGGTCTTCAGCACGGCGTCCCGCACGGCGCGGCGGTGCTCCTCGATGGTCTCGTTCCACAGCTTTGGCACCGGATCAGTGTACGGGGCGACGGTGCCGAGACAACACGACTTGACGTAGACACTCTGTCTCGATAAGAGTTGCGACCTGGAAGAGGGCCCGTGGCCCGTGCCGTCCCGTTAGAGGGAGCCCGCATGACCGGTGCACCGTCCGAATCGAGCCAGAGTGCAGGGCCCGACCGCGCCACACCCCCCGCTGCCCCGCGCTGGGTGAAGGCGTCCGGCGCCGTGGCGTTGGCCTTGCTCGTGCTGTTCCTCGTCCTGCACCTGACCGGTGCTATGGGGGCCGGCATGCACGGCGGCCACTGATGGCGATGCCGCCCGCCCTCCGCAAACCCGTGCTCACCGCGCATGTCGCCTGCTCGGTCGGCTGGCTCGGCTCAGTCGCCGCCTTTCTCGTCCTCGCCGTCGTCGGACTGACCGGCAAGGACCCCCAGAGGGTGCGGGGGGCGTATCTCGCCGTGGAGGTCACGGGCTGGTACGTGATCGTCCCGCTGGCGTTCGCCTCGCTGCTGACCGGGCTGGTCCAGTCCCTCGGCACCACCTGGGGGTTGTTCCGCCACTACTGGGTGCTGGCGAAGCTCGCGCTGACCGTCCTCGCCACGTTCCTGCTCGTGCTGCACATGCAGGTGGTCGACCACGTGGCGGAGGCTGCCGCGCTGACAAGCCTGTCCGCCTCCGACCTCGGCGGGATGCGGGTGCAGCTCGTGTTCGACGCCGCGGCCGCCGTCGTTGTCCTGCTCACGAATACGGCCTTGTCGGTCTACAAGCCGCGCGGCATCACCCGGTACGGGTGGCGCATACAGCAGGCACAGCGAGCCGACCGAGCCCGCGGCGCGGCCGTGGGCACTGCAGCTCCGGCCCAGGCTTGATCAGACCGCTCTCGGATCAGCCGGGCGCGGTCGCTACGCCCTCGGTGTTGGCGCAGGCTCCCACGCCTGGGCAAGCGCCCCAGTCCGCGATGCCCGAACGCGGCTCCTCAAGTCAGAGGCAGCTGACCCAGCGGCCGACCATGGTCGGCCTGCGCCTCCAGGAGAGCGGCCACGTCCGGCTCCTTCATGAAGACGGGGCCGTCCCAGTACGCCGGGACCGCCACGGGGCGCGAGGCGCACCTCGGTGCCGTGGATTCGCGCGGCGTCGAGGAGGGTCTGCAGCATCTGTATGCCCGGTAGGTCGAGCGCGCCGAGGCGGGCACCTCGGGCCGCTCGGACGGTTCGACCACGTTCGGGCGGAACGGGCCGGCGCCGTGCCGGGGCCGTGCGCCCCGCCCGGACCGCGTCCTTCGGGGTGACCGCGTGCCGGCTCGGCGCCCCCGGCTCCCCGCGGGCTGTGTGGTCCGGTCCCGTGGGGCGGCGAGTGGCGCGCGGCGCCGGGGCGGTGCGGGGCGGTGGGCGCGCGCCTTGGCCAGTGCCCGCTCCAGATCGCTCCGCAGCAGTTCGATCTCGTCGGGATCGGCCGCGGTCATGATGTGTGCGGTGAGCCGGGCGGCGGGCGTCCGCGGCGCGCCCTGGGGGCACGGCAGCGGCCGGAACCGATGGAGGTGAGCGCGTTCGTCCGGGTCCTGGACGAGCTCGGCGACCTGGGCCTGACCGAGCAGCGCCGCCACCACGGCCGCCCGCTCCCACGGGTCGTCGGCCTGCCGGAGCAGCAGATCCGTGCGCCGCCCGCGCCAGTTGCGTGGCCGCAGGTCCAGCCCCGCGTCCAGCTGGTCACGCAGTCCCTCCGGCAGGGGCTCGCCAAGGAGCGGAGCGCGCTGGGCGTCGGCCGCGAACTGCCGCAGGTCGTCGGCCAGGTACCGCCACACCACGGCCCGGTACCGGTTCAGACGGAACGCGATGGGCACCACGGCGCCCAGCCGGGCCAGCCGGGTGAAGCGAGCCGTCGTCACCTCGAGGAGGGCCGCACCCTCCTTGGTGCCGACCGTCTCGACCCGTTCGAGCAGGGATGCCGGGAAGCCCGGCTCCCCGCGCAGCCGCTCCACCTCGGCCAGGTCGACACGGCGGTTGCCTCCCCCGTCGAGCGCGGTGGCGACGAGGCCGAGCAGAACGGCCAGGTGGAAGGCGTTCCGTTCGAGGCGCAGTTCCCGTGCGGCGCGACCGAGTGTCAAGGGCGCTGCCCGCGGAGCCGCGGGAGCGGGCTGTTCCGCCGCGAACGCGGTCTGCCGGGTGATGCTGTTGCCGGCCATGGTCGTCTCCCCCGTGGAGTATGTGCGGCTCGCGCCGAGTGCGTCCGCCCGGAACACACCGTAGCCCGGCCGGCACGCATCGCGACGAGCCCGTGGACAACTCCACGAAAGGGGACGAAACCGCAGCTCAGAGGCCCGTGGCCGGGGTCTCTCCGGGCCGGCGGGCGTCCACGTCCAGGTGCTCCCCGACCCGGTTGACCAGCAGGGTCATCTCGTAGCCGATCTGGCCTATGTCCGCCTCGGCGCCGCTGAGGACGCACAGGCAGCTGCCGGTGCCCGCCGCCGTGACGAACAGCACCGCGTCGTCGAACTCGACCATCGTCTGGCGCACCCTGCCCGCACCGAAGTGGCGGCCCGACCCCCGGGCGAGGCTGTGCAGCCCGGACGAGACCGCCGCGAGGTGCTCCGCGTCCTCACGGCGCAGTCCTGTGCTCGCCCCCGTCACCAGTCCGTCGTTGGACAGGACCAGCGCGTGCCGTACGTGTTCCACCCGTTCGGTCAGGTCGTCGAGCAGCCAGCCGAGTTTCTGGTTCTGCGCCATGAAGCGGTCTCCCCGTGTGACGGTCTTCCCCCCTGGCCGGAGGATCTGCCGCCAGCCTTCCCCACGACCGGTGCCGCGGCAAGGAGGATGGGGACATGGCACAGAAGATGACCGACGAGGAATGGCGGGCGTTCGTCTCGCACGGCACCCGCACCGGAAAGCTGTCCATCGTCCGGGCCGACGGAAGTCCGCACGTGGCACCGATCTGGTTCGTGCTCGACGGCGACGACGTGGTGTTCAACACCGGCAAGGAGAGCGTGAAGGGGCGCAACCTGGCCCGTGACGGCCGGGTCGCGCTGTGCGTCGACGACGACCGGCCGCCGTTCGACTTCGTGGTGCTGCGGGGCCGCGCCCAGCTCTCGGAGGACGTCGACGACCTCCGGCACTGGGCCACGCGCATCGCCGCCCGCTACATGGGCGAGGAGCGCGCCGAGGAGTTCGGCGCGCGCAACGGCGTGCCGGGCGAACTGCTCGTCCGCGTCACGATCGACAAGGTGCTGGCGCAGAGGGCCGTCGTCGGCTGACGGCGTGCCCGGTGCCCGTCCCGTCCTCCCACACGGACCGGCGACGTGACGGACGGGGCGGGCGTAGGCGCGTGCGGTGCGCGCTCCGCGCGTGCGGTACGGGCTCCGCGCGTGCGGTACGGGCTTCGCCCCGCCCCTGTCGGTGCGGTGCGGGATCATGCGGGACATGAGCGACGAGCGCGAACACGTCCAGGAGTTCTTCACCGCCCGCGCGGCCGACTGGGACAGCCGGTTTCCGGACGACGGCCCCGCCTTCGCGGCGGCGGTCGCGGAGATGGGGCTGCGGGAGGGCGACCGCGTACTGGACGCCGGCTGCGGAACGGGACGCGCCCTGCCGCCGTTGCGCGCCGCCGTCGGCCCGGCGGGAGTCGTCGTGGCAGCCGACCTGACTCCGGCCATGCTGGAGGCCGCGGTGCGGGCCGGACGGGACCGGGACGGGTGGCTGCTGCTCGCCGACGTCGGTGCGCTGCCGCTGCAGGCGGAGTCACTGGACGCGGTGTTCGCCGCGGGACTCGTCTCACACCTGCCGCAGCCCTCCCAGAACCTGCGCGAGTTGGCCCGCGTGGTGCGTCCGGGCGGCACACTGGCGCTGTTCCACCCCGTCGGCCGGGCCGCGCTCGCCGCGCGCCAGGGCCGCCGCCTGACGCCCGGGGATCTGCGCACGGAGCCCAACCTGCGCCCGCTGCTGTCGGAGTCGGGCTGGCGCATGACCTCGTACGCCGACGAGGACGCCCGCTTCCTGGCGCTGGCCGTACGCGAGGGCTGACCGGAGCGGTGCGGGACCCACCGGTCCCGGTGAGGCCGACGGGCGCATCCCCCGGCTCCGCCGGCGAGGGGCCACGGGGCGGCACTCAGCCGGCGCACGCCATCCGGGTCACTCGGGGCTCTCCCCGGCAGCGTTCATGACGTGCCGCACGGGGCAGCCCCGGACGCCGGGGACGGGCCGGGTGCCGAGGTCGGCCAGTGTGCAGCCGTCCGGGTAGCTCTTGATCTCCCTGTTCTGGCGTGCGAAGTGCGGAGCCCGCCGTGGCGGCAGCAGGCGCACGACACGGCCCCGGGCCCTCACCACGCGGCGCACCAGCGCCCGGGTGCGGGCGGGAGGGGGCTCGTAGCGGAAGGCCTTCAGCAGCGGCTCGTCGAGCAGGGCGAGGACCGCGGTGCGCACGACGGGCGCCAAAGGACGCGGGTACCAGGAGGCCGTGAGATCGAGCGTGGCGTCGGAGACCCGCCGGGCCTGCTCGTCCCAGCCGAAGTGAGAGCTCTCGTAGGCGTCGAGGTGCGCCTCGAACTCCTCGTAGGTCTCGGGGATGTCCCGGATGCCCATGTGCCGCCCGAGTGTGCGGTAGTGGACGGCCGACGCCACGATCTCGTGCCGGGACAGTCTGCGCCATCCGTAGGCGTCGATCCACCGCTTGGGCACGACCACGAACGTGCAGAGCACGTAGCGCATGTCGTCGTTGCTGATGTCGTAGCTGCGGTGCATCTGGTTGATGCGGCGGATCGCGGTGCGGCCGTGGTCGCTGTCGAAGCCGTGCTCGACGACGGCGTCGAGCAGCAGCGCGGTGTCGTCGTAGCGCTTCTGCGAACGGTCGGTCAGTTCCGCCGTCTCGGCGAGCAGCCGGCCGATGCTCGGCACGGCGTAGGTGCGGTAGAGGGCCAGCTCCAGGGCACGGGTGTGGTCCCAGGGGAACTCGTAGGCCGTGGAGAGCCGGTAGATCCGCGACGCGTCCGCCACCGGGTCCAGCCGGCGGATCGCCTCCAGCCGCTCGAACCGCTTCACCGCGCTGTCCCCCTTCTGCCGCCGGAACTCCAACTCTACGTTGAGTAGCAGCACATGCACGATCGGCACCGGACGGCACGCAGGGTGAGAGGTGGTCCGCATGTTCGGCAGGATCCGTGAGTCCTTCGTCAGAGTCGTCACGTCCCGCCCGGGGAGCGGCGGTGGCCGGAACGTCCGTCCGCACAACCTCTTCGAGGCCGCTGCCGCCTATGTGTCGGCCTGCGCGGAGGACGACCAGGACCGGATGGACGAGGCCGCGTCCTGGGTGTCGCCGGAGGCCCTGTCCTTCGGGGTGAACGAACTGGCGTCCCGCGCCGTGGTCGCGCTGGCGCGGGAGGGGGGCCGGTCGCCGCAGGCGGTGGCACGCGAGCTGCTCGGGCTCCCAGCGGCCTGAGCCCGGCCGGCCAACGTCGTTTCGTCCCCGTCCAGGCGGATAACCGCAGGTCCGCATGGTGCAGCGGTCGTGACAACCGCGTCGCGCCCGCACTAGGGTGCGCGCCGTTGGACGAACCGATGGGGAGGCTGGGATGGCCGGGACGGAAGAGGACGCCGTCGCCGCCGCGGACGATGCGCTCTATGTGCTCACGGCGGTGCTGCTGACGCCGGCGCAGTTCCCGAGTGTGCTCGGCGACGACTATCCGGAGGCCTGTGCCGCGCTCGGCCTGGCACCGCGCGCCGACGGGTACGGGCTGGTGCTCGGCCAGGACGGCGACGGTGCCCGGTGGACGGTCGTGGTCGACGACGTCTCCCTGGTCGCCGTGGCGATCGCGTCCTGGGACTGCGGCATGGAGTACGACCTCTCGCCCGACGAGCGGTCGGTCGTCGCGGCCCTGCCGGGCTGGCCCCTGGCGGTCGCCGTCGCGGCTCCCGGTGTGCCCGCCCCGCACGATCCCGGACCGGAGGTCGCGGACGGGCCTCCGCTGTCGCCGCCGGACACCACCGTCTGGGGTCCGGCCCAGCGGCGGCTGGGCGCCGACGAGATCGCGCTGCAGTGGGCGATGTGGCGCGAACAGATCGACGACACGGCCTTCGCGGCACGGGACGAGGCGACTGCGAAGGGCGACGGTCCGGCAGGGGACGGTTCGCCCGAAGGCAAGGGTTCGACGGAAGGCGGCGGTTCCCCGGAAGGCAAGGGTTCCCCGGAAGGCGAGGGTTCGCCGAAAGGCGGCGGTTCGCCGGAGGAGCCCGGCGGAGAGGTCCCCGGCAGGCGCAGCAGCGTGCGGCGCGTCCTGGCGGAGGCCCGCTCGTACGTGGACTCGCCTCCGCCGCTGGGACGCGTCCGCTCCTCGTTCGCCCCGGGCGACGCGCGGACCCTGCGGGCCGACGGCCCCGGCTGGTCGCTGGTGGCCCGCACCGACGACATCGCCTTCGTGCTCCTGGACGAGGAACCCGGTGAGGTGCTGCCGGTCGGCCGGGGCCCGGAGCTGCCCGGCCTGCTTGAAGCCCTCGACAAGCTGGCGGTGCGTCCCAGCTGAGCGGTGCGCTGCGGTCCGTGCGCCCGGCCGACGGGTGACCACCCCGTCGTACGCCGCCGCCCGCTCGCGGCGGCCACGGCTCGGGCGGGCTCCGACCGGCCGAGCGGCGCCCGGCGGGGAACGTCTCGTCCGTGCATGTAGCGAGTCACCATCTCGTGCGGACTCCCGGTGTGGTGCAGGCCCATGGAGGACCAGGGCGCCGACCCGCACGATGGGGCGGTTCCGGGCTCCACCGGCCCGTGCTCCCCTGCCGCCCCATCGCGCTCCGGAGGCTCCATGCGCCTGTCCCGCAGTGTTCCCCTGCTGGCCGCCACCCTCGTGACGGCCGCCGCCCTCTGGCCGTCGACCGCCGGTGCCGCGCCCGACGGCGCCGCCCCCGCCTGCCTGCGGCGGGCGGTCCCCGAAGTGCCGGGCGCGGCCTTCCAGCAGAGCGCCTGCCTGGCCGACCTGACCACCACGGGGCTCGCCGGCACCCCGTACACGGACCTCGCCGACCAGGCGGGGCTCACCGCCGGGGCGACCCGGACGCCGTCGGGGGTGCCCGGGACGCAGATCGACGGCTACTTCCCCGACTCCTCGCGGTTCAACAGCACGCACGGCTGGCGCCACGACGCCCAGTTCGTGATCCGGCTCCCGGACCACTGGAACGGCGGTCTGGTGGTCACCGGGGCCCCCGGCACGCGCAAGCAGTACGCCACGGACAAGGCGATCTCGGACCAGGTGCTGGCACGCGGGTACGCCTACGCCGCCACGGACAAGGGCAACAGCGGGACCGACTTCTACCGCGACGGCAGCCGGCCCGGTGACGCCGTCGCCGAGTGGAACGCGCGGACCACCGAGCTGACGCGGGCGGCCCGGCGCGTGGTCGCCCGGCACTACGGCCACGCCCCGCGCCGGACGTACATGACCGGGATCTCCAACGGCGGCTACCTCACGCGCTGGCAGCTGGAGCACCACCCGGAGCTGTACGACGGCGGCGTGGACTGGGAGGGCGCCCTGTGGACCGCCGACGGGCCGAACCTGCTGACCTCGCTGCCCACGGCGGTCGCCCGGACGCTCGGCTCGGCGACCGACGAGGACATGTACGCCGCGGGCTTCGCGCCCGGCTCCGAGTTCCTGTGGCCGTACCACGAGCACGCGTACTGGGGCGTCACGCAGAAGATCTACCGCGCCGAGTTCGACCCGGGGTACGACCCGGACTGTCCCGGTGCCTCCGCGGGGACGACGGTGGAGCAGATCCTCGCCCCCTGCTCCTCGGACTCGGCGTACGACTACGCGGCCCGTCCGGCGTCGGTGCACCGTGCCGTGGCCCGCGTGGCGCTCACCGGCCGGATCGGCAGGCCCCTGATCACGCTGCACGGTGACCTGGACACGCTGCTGCCGAAGGCGGCGGACTCGGACGTGTACGCGCGCATGATCGACGCCCGGGGACGGGGCCGGTTCCACCGCTTCTACACGATCGAGGGCGGCACACACGTCGACGGGCTGTACGACGCGTATCCGGACCGGTTGCGGCCGATCCTGCCGTGCTACCGGTCGGCGTTCGACGCGCTCGTGGCCTGGGTGGAGCGGGGCGTGCGCCCGCCCGCGGACCGGACCGTCGCCAGGCCCGCGGACGGCGACGTGGTCGACTCCTGTTCCCTGAAGGGCGACGCTGCGGGGCGCTAGCCCCTCAGCGGCCCAGCTCCTTGCGGGTGACGCGGCGCAGCCTGCGCCGCTGCGAGGGGTCCAGTGCGAGGTAGGCGGCGGCCGGGACGCCCAGGACTATCAGCAGGGCGGCCCACCAGGGCAGCCAGATCAGCAGGACGAGTCCGACCGCCACACCTCCCGCGGCGATCTTCGCGTTGTTCGACATCTGTCGCCTCCTCAGCGGCCGCTCTGCCGCTCTCTTGTCGTGAGAACGGGTCCGGGCTTCCCGCGGTTCCTGGCGGCGACCCTGATCCGCCCCTGGGACGCGCCCCTACGGGTGCGACGCGACGTCCGGCCCGCGCACGGGCCGGACGGGTGAGAACCCCGCACGCGCGTGTGCCGGGCCGCGCGGGACGCGCAAGCGCGCGGGCCGGAACCGGGCCCGGCACGCGCGCTGCGTGCGTCCTGGGGCGGGTTCAGCCGCGCGCCGCCAGCAGGTGGTCCATCGCGAGCTGGTCGAGCCGCTCGAAGGCCATGCCGCGCGCGGCGGCCGCGTCGACGTCGAAGTCCTCGAAGGCCGTGCGGTCCGCCAGCAGTGCCTGCAGGCCGTCCGCCGCGGTGGGCTGCGCCAGCTCGTCCAGCCGGGCGGCGCGCAGGGCCTCCTGGACCTCCGGGTCGGCGCGGAAGGCGGCCGCGCGCTCCTTGAGGATGAGGTAGTTGCGCATGCAGCCGGCCGCCGACGCCCACACGCCGTCCAGGTCCTCGGTCCGCGGCGGCTTGAAGTCGAAGTGGCGAGGCCCCTCGTAACCGGCGCTCTCCAGCAGGTCGACCAGCCAGAAGGCGGCCCGCAGGTCGCCGGCGCCGAAGCGCAGGTCCTGGTCGTACTTGATGCCGGACTGGCCGTTGAGGTCGATGTGGAAGAGCTTGCCCGCCCACAGGGCCTGGGCGATGCCGTGCGGGAAGTTCAGCCCGGCCATCTGCTCGTGGCCGACCTCCGGGTTGACGCCGTACAGCTCGGGGCGCTCCAGGCGCTCGATGAACGCCAGCGCGTGGCCGACGGTGGGCAGCAGGATGTCGCCGCGCGGCTCGTTGGGCTTGGGCTCGATGGCGAAGCGCAGGTCGTAGCCCTGGGAGATGACGTACTCGCCGAGGAGGTCGAAGGCCTCCTTCATCCGGTCCAGGGCGGCGCGCACGTCCTTGGCGGCGCCCGACTCGGCTCCCTCGCGGCCGCCCCAGGCCACGTACGTCCTCGCCCCCAGCTCGGCGGCGAGGTCGATGTTGCGGATCGTCTTGCGCAGGGCGTAGCGGCGCACGTCGCGGTCGTTGGCGGTGAACGCGCCGTCCTTGAAGACGGGGTGTGTGAAGAGGTTGGTGGTGGCCATCGGCACGGTCATGCCGGTGGCGTCGAGCGCCTGGCGGAAGCGCTTGATGTGCGACTCGCGCTCGGTGTCGGAGGACCCGAAGGGGATCAGGTCGTCGTCGTGGAAGGTGACGCCGTGGGCTCCGAGTTCGGCCAGGCGCTGCACCGTCTCGACCGGGTCGAGGGCGCGGCGCGTGGCGTCGCCGAACGGGTCCCGTCCCTGCCAGCCGACGGTCCACAGGCCGAAGGTGAACCTGTCCACGGGGGTGGGCTGGTAGCTCATGCTGCGGCTCCTTGCTGGGTACGACTATTTCGTCATGGCAGTTTACAAATTAGTATGCGCACACTTCCCTGGGAAGGGACAAGATGCCCCCCGACCGGGGCCGCGCGCCGGACGCCCGACGCCGGACGCCGTAGAACGCCAGGTCAGAACCCGCGAGCCGCGGAAGAGGGAGAGCCGATGTCAGCAGCCGAGGGTCCGCTCGTCGTCGGTGTGGACTCGTCCACCCAGTCCACCAAGGCGCTCGTCGTCGACGCGGCCACCGGACGGGTCGTGGCGAGCGGCCAGGCGCCGCACAGCGTCACCTCGGGAGCCGGCCGCGAGAGTGACCCGCGGCAGTGGTGGGACGCCTTGTGCGAGGCGCTGCACCGGTGCGGCGACGCGGCGCACGAGGCCGCCGCCGTGTCGATCGGCGGCCAGCAGCACGGGCTCGTCGCCCTGGACGCCGCCGGTGAGCCCGTACGGCCCGCCCTGCTGTGGAACGACGTGCGCTCGGCTCCGCAGGCACGCCGTCTGGTCGACGAACTGGGCGGGCCGAAGGCCTGGGCGGAGCGCACCGGCAGCGTGCCCGGCGCGTCCTTCACGGTGACGAAGTGGGCCTGGCTGGCGGAGAACGAGCCGGAGGCCGTGCGTGCCACGGCGGCCGTACGGCTTCCGCACGACTACCTCACCGAGCGGCTGACGGGCCTCGGCACCACCGACCGCGGGGATGCCTCGGGAACGGGCTGGTGGGCGTCGGCGACGGAGGAGTACGACGAGGAGATACTCGGCCGTGTGGGTCTCGACCCCTCGCTGCTGCCCCGGGTGGTGCGCCCGGGCGAGGTGGCGGGCACCGTGCGGGACAGCCACGACCTGCCCTTCTCGAAGGGGACGCTGGTCGCCCCCGGCACCGGGGACAACGCCGCGGCGGCACTCGGCCTCGGCCTGCGCCCCGGGACGCCCGTGCTGAGCCTCGGCACGTCGGGCACGGTCTACGCGGTGTCCACGCACCGCCCCGCCGACCCCTCCGGCACGGTCGCCGGCTTCGCCGACGCGCGCGGCGACTGGCTGCCCCTGGCCTGCACACTGAACTGCACCCTCGCCGTCGACCGCGTGGCGGCGCTGCTGGGCCTGGACCGGGACGCCGTCGAACCCGGCACCACCGTCACGCTGCTCCCCTACCTGGACGGCGAACGCACCCCGAACCTGCCGCACGCCTCCGGCCTGCTGCACGGACTGCGCCACGACACGACGGCGGGCCAGCTCCTCCAGGCCGCGTACGACGGCGCCGTCCACTCCCTGCTCGGCGCACTGGACCTGGTCCCGGACCAGGAGGCCGACCGCAGCACGCCCCTGCTGCTCATCGGCGGCGGTGCCCGCGGCACGGCGTGGCAGCAGACCGTGCGGCGGCTGTCGGGACGGCCGGTCCAGGTGCCGGCGGCCAGGGAACTGGTCGCCCTCGGCGCCGCGGCGCAGGCGGCCGGCCTGCTGACCGGCGAGGACCCGGCCGCGGTCGCCCGGCGGTGGAAGACGGCCGAGGGGCCGGTGCTGGAGGCGGCGGAGCGGGACGAGGCGGCGCTGGCCAGGATCGCCGGGGTACTCTCCGACGCGGCCCCGCTGCTGGAGCGGGGCACGGACACCCACTGACGAAGGGCCGGCCGGACATCCGCCGGCGACACCGACCGAGGACGGACGGAGGGCATGACCGCACCGCTGCACGAGGCCCGCGCGGCCACCGGTCGCGGGCGCGCGCTGCCCGACAACCAGCAGGGCATGCGCCGCCGCAACCTCGGCCGCGTCCTGCACACCGTCAGCGCCGAGGGACCGCTGTCCCGGGCCGCGGTCGCCTCGCGCATCGGCCTGACCCGGGCGGCGGTGTCGACCCTCGTCGACGAGCTCATCCGCTCAGGTCTGCTGGAGGAGCTCGGACCCGAGCGCCCCGGCCGGGTGGGCCGGCCGGGATCGGCCCTCGCCGTCAGCGGGCGCGGCCCGGCCGGGATCGGCGCCGAGGTCGGCGTGGACCATCTCACGGCCTGCGTGGTCGACCTGCGCGGGCGGGTGCGGGCGCGGGCCGTGCGCCACGGCACGAACCGGGACCGTGCTCCCGAACCGGTGACCCGGCAGCTCACCGCGCTCATACGCGAGGTGGTCGCCGACGCCGAGCAGCAGGGCCTGTGGGCGGCGGGACTCGCCCTGGCCGTGCCCGGCCTGATCGCGCGGGACGGCAGGACGGTGGTGAGCGCACCCAACCTCGGCTGGCACGACGTCGACCTCGGGGCCCTGCTGCCCACCGAGTTCCCGCTGACCGTGGACAACGAGGCCAACTTCGGCGGACTCGCCGAGCTCTGGCTCGGCGACGGCACGCCGCGCGACTTCCTGCACGTGTCGGCGGAGATCGGCATCGGTGCGGCGGTCGTGGTGGACGGGCGGCTGCTGCGCGGAACGCGCGGCTTCGCGGGCGAGCTGGGGCATGTGCCGGTCGAGCCGGACGGGCCCGCCTGCCCGTGCGGCGGTCGCGGATGCCTGGAGCAGTACGCGGGTGAGGAGGCCGTGCTGCGGGCGGCCGGCCTGGAGCCGGGCGAGGACCGGGTGGCACTGCTGGCCGCACGCGCCGCCGCGGGCGACGACGCCGTGCGGCGCGCCCTGCGCGACGCCGGTACGGCGCTCGGGGTCGCGCTGACCGGGGCGGTGAACCTGCTCGACCCCGAAACCGTCGTGCTGGGCGGTGCGCTGTCCCGGCTGGCGCCCTGGCTCCTGCCGTCGCTGGAGGCCGAGCTGGCCCGGCGCACCGCGGGCCCCGCCTGCCCGGTCGCCGTCTCCCGTCTGGGACCCGAGGGCCCGCTCCTGGGGGCCGCGCACTCGGTGGTGCGCGCGGTGCTGGACGATCCGGCGGCCGTGGCCGAACGGGCCTGACCTCCACGGCACTTCACCCGCCCGGGTGGCGGAGTTGTCCACCACCGCACGGTCGTCCACCGGACCCCGCCGCACTCTTCTGCCCGGTGCCCGGGCGCCGTACCGTGATGCACGCGGGGCGCAGCCGCCGTCTCGGAACCGGCCGAGCCGGGACGGAGGCGGACGTGTCCACCTCGACGACCTGTCAGGGGTTCCCCTGCGAGCCGGCGTTGGCCAACACGTGCGACATGTCCTGCGTGCGCGTGGCCAGGCTCCACGAGGAGCCACCGCCCGTGCGCGAGACTCACCGCGGACCGCACCTACGACCGCGCAGTACGGCTGCCGCTCGCCGCCCCGGGCGCTGCCGAACGACGACCACCCACCTCCACGGAAAGGCCACGCCATGGACCGGGCCCAGCACTCCGCCGGGAGACGGCGGTTCCTGAAGGGCGCAGCCCTCGCCGCCGTGCCCTACGCGTTACTCCCCGCCCCCGGGGCCGGAGCGCTGCCCCAGTCCGACGACTACCCGCCCGCCGAGTGGCAGCCGGCCGGCAGCTCCAACTACACGGTGTCCAGCCGTCCCACCACCTACGCCGTCGACCGGGTCCTCATCCACGTCACCCAGGAGACGTACGCCGACACCCTGGCCATCTTCCGGGACCCGCTGAAGGCGGTGTCCGCGCACTACGTCGTCCGGTCCGCCGACGGACACGTCGCCCAGTGCGTCCGCGAGGCGGACATCGCCTGGCACGCGGGCAACTGGACCTACAACACCCGCAGCATCGGCATCGAGCACGAGGGCTGGGTGGACCAGCCGGCCTACTTCACCAACGCCCTGTACGAGCAGTCCGCCAGGCTGACCGCGGCCGTCTGCGACAAGTACCGCATCCCCAAGGACCGAGCCCACATCATCGGCCACCACGAGGTGCCGGGCACGGACCACACCGATCCCGGACCGAACTGGGACTGGGTCCGCTACATAAGACTCGTCAACTTCGCCTGACGACCGGCCCCGCCCGAGCCCGGTTCACGCATCCGCGGGCGACCGCTGTCGAAGAGGTTGTCCGCGCGCACACCCGGAGTGACGATGTCCCCAGCCGCATCTCCGTCCGGGAGGCCGAGTTGACCGATCCGTGGGTGGCCCTGGAGCCGGGGGCCGACCCTGCCGAACGTGTACGCCTGCTGCGCCGCGCCCACGAGACGTTCACCGCGGTGGGCACGGTGCCGCGACCGGTGCGCCCGGTGGTGGCCGACTCGTGGCGGCGTTCCGCGCGCGCCGGGGTCGGGCCCGACGGCACCGCGAGCGTGGAGCTGATGGACGGCGACCTCGGCGCCTACCGGGCGGAGCACCCGCTGGCGCCGGTGATGCCGCTGTTCCGTGAACTCCTCGGCACGTTCGCCGCCGACGGGGAGCACCTGCTCGCGGTGTGCGACGCGCACGGCCGGCTGCTGTGGGTCGAGGGGCATCCGGCGACGCGGCAGAAGGCCGGGCGGATGAACTTCGTACCGGGTGCGCGCTGGGCCGAGTCCGCGGTCGGGACCAACGCGCCGGGCACGGCCGTCGCGCTGGACCGGCCGGTCCAGGTGTTCGCGGCCGAGCACTTCATCCGGCGGGTGCAGCCCTGGACGTGCGCGGCGGCGCCGGTGCACGATCCGCGCACCGGGCGGGTCCTCGGCGCGGTGGACATCACCGGCGGCGACGGGCTCGCCCACCCGCACAGCCTCGGCTTCGTCCAGGCGGTGGCGCGGGCCGCGGAGTCCCACCTGGCCCTGCTGCCTGCGCGGGGCCCGGCCGTCGACGGGCCGGAACTGACGGCCCTGGGCCGCGACCAGGCCCACCTCACGGTGGACGGCCGCAGGATCCGGCTGAGCCGCCGCCACAGCGAGATCATGGTCCTGCTCTCCCGCCACCCGGAGGGCCTGACCGGCGACGAGCTGCTGTGCGCGCTGTACGAGGACGAGTCGGTCACGCCGGTGACGCTGCGGGCCGAGCTGGCCCGGCTGCGCCGGGTGCTCGGCCCCGGCATGCTCGCGTCCCGCCCCTACCGGCTCACCGTGCCGGTGGGGTCGGACGTGGCCGTGGTGGAGCGACGGCTCGAGGCGGGAGCGGTCGCGGCGGCCGCGGCGGCGTACGCGGGTCCGCTGCTGCCCGCCTCGCAGGCGCCGGCGGTCGCCCGGCTCAGGGAGCGCCTCGCCGACGGCCTGCGGACGGCGCTGGTCGCCCGCCGCGATCCGGACCTGCTGACCGACTGGGCGCACGCGCCGTGGGGCGAGGAGGACCTCGACGTCTGGCGGGCGCTCGCGTCGGTCCGCCCGACGCCGCCGGTGCGGGCCCGGCTCGCCGCGCTGGAGGCGGAACTGGGGATGAACCCGGTCCGGCCGACGGCGCCGGTCCGGGCCCGGCTCGCCCCCTGGGAGCGGGGGCCTGGGATCGCGGGCGGACGGCCGGGCCGGTCACCGCGCTGACCGCGCTGACCGCTCGCCGCTCACCGCCGGCCGTGCCAGCGGCGCCCCACGCGGCGCGGCACCCCGCACACGGCCCGCTCCCGACGTCACGCCGGGGCACCCGTTCCCCACCCCGGCGGGCCGCTCGACTTCGCACCGGCCGCCGGCCGAATCTGCGCTCGAAGCCCCGCTCGCGCGCAACGTCGTTGCAACGTCGTCGTTCCTAGCCTCGCGCCGAGAGCTGCCCGAAGGCGGGCAGCGCTTCTGAAGGAGGCACACCAGGATGACCCGTTACGCGGCACCCGGCACCGAGGGCGCGATCGTCTCCTACCAGGCGCGCTACGACCACTTCATCGGCGGCGAGTACGTGCCCCCGGCTCGTGGGCAGTACTTCGAGAACCCCTCACCGGTGAACGGTTTGCCCTTCACGGAGGTCGCGCGCGGCACCGCGGAGGACGTGGAGCGGGCGCTGGACGCGGCGCACGCGGCCGCCCCGGGCTGGGGCCGGACATCGGTGACGGAGCGCGCCGACATCCTGCTGAAGATCGCCGACCGCATGGAGGCCCACCTCGAACCGCTGGCCGTCGCCGAGAGCTGGGAGAACGGCAAGCCGGTGCGCGAGACGCTGGCCGCCGACATCCCCCTCGCCATCGACCACTTCCGCTACTTCGCTGGCGCCATCCGGGCCCAGGAGGGCTCGCTCGGCGAGATCGACGACGACACGGTGGCCTACCACTTCCACGAGCCGCTCGGCGTGGTCGCGCAGATCATCCCCTGGAACTTCCCCATCCTGATGGCGACGTGGAAGCTGGCGCCGGCGCTCGCCGCGGGCAACGCGGTGGTCATCAAGCCGGCCGAGCAGACCCCGGCGTCCATCCACTACTGGATGAGCCTGATCGCCGACCTGCTGCCGCCCGGTGTGGTGAACATCGTCAACGGCTTCGGTGCCGAGGCGGGCAAGCCGCTGGCCTCCAGCCCCCGGGTGGCCAAGGTGGCCTTCACGGGTGAGACGACGACAGGGCGGCTGATCATGCAGTACGCCTCGGAGAACATCAAGCCGGTCACCCTGGAGCTGGGCGGCAAGTCGCCGAACATCTTCTTCGACGACGTGTGGGCGCTGGACGACGACTTCCGTGACAAGGCGCTCGAAGGCTTCACCATGTTCGCCCTGAACCAGGGCGAGGTCTGCACCTGCCCGTCCCGGGCGCTCGTCCAGCGCGGCCACTACACCGAGTTCCTGGAGGCGGCGGTCGCGCGCACCGAGCTGATCAAGCCGGGACACCCGCTCGACACCGACACGATGATCGGCGCCCAGGCCTCCAACGACCAGCTCGAGAAGATCCTCTCCTACCTCGACATCGGCCGGCAGGAGGGGGCGCGGGTCCTCACCGGCGGAGAGCGCATCGAGTACGACGGGGAACTGAAGGGCGGCTACTACGTCCAGCCGACCATCTTCGAGGGCAACAACCGGATGCGGATCTTCCAGGAGGAGATCTTCGGGCCGGTGGTCTCGGTGACGTCCTTCGACGACTTCGACGACGCCATCAAGGTCGCCAACGACACGCTGTACGGCCTGGGCGCGGGCGTGTGGACCCGGGACATCAACACCGCCTACCGAGCGGGCCGCGCCATCCAGGCGGGCCGCGTCTGGACGAACTGCTACCACGCCTACCCGGCCCACGCGGCCTTCGGCGGCTACAAGCAGTCCGGCATCGGCCGCGAGACGCACCGGATGATGCTGGAGCACTACCAGCAGACGAAGAACCTCCTGGTGTCGTACTCGCCGAAGAAGCTGGGCTTCTTCTAGACGACGCGAAAGGGTGTCTGACCTGGGTTTTCACCCGTCAGGCGCCCTTCGCTCAGTCCGCTCCCGGCCGAGCCCGGCTTGCGCGCCAACCCCCGATTCCCCCCACGACTGCGCCCCTCCTGACCAGTGCTTCCGGACCAGTCACGGACCAAACCTCCGGTTCAGCCCTCGGGTACGTCACCTTGCCTGACGCGCTGCCACTCGTTCATGGACTCTCGATGAGGCGGTCCGCCTGCTCTCGAAGGCCGTCAAGGAACTCGGCGTGGTGGTGAAGGAGAACCTCGATGCTCTGGCCGGCGCGGCGGGCGCACTCGGCCGGGTCGACTTTCTGATAGAGCCAGAACGAGATCCCGGCGTGCCGGAGGTCCCCATCCGCGCGGACGCCGTCGCCGGCCGCCTGCGCTCCACCGCCTGGCAGCGGCAGAGCGCAGGCAAAGGCGCGAAGGGCCCGCGCTACTACGACTGGGCCTTGGTCCACATCGGCAAAAGACAGCCACCGCCATCTACTGGTCCGCAGCAACCGCACCAGTGGCGAACTGGCCTTCTACCTGTGCTGGTCCCCAGACCGAGCCCGGCGACGCGGCGCCGGCCCCGCCGGCCAGTGGCGATGCGGCAAAGAGCGCACGCCACGAGGCACCACGAGGGGAAGCGAGGTCACCGAGAGCCAGGCGAGGGCGGCAGGACGGCATTCACCGGAGTGCCGGCCGCGGTCTGAGCACGGCCTTCCTCTGCAACGAGGCGGAGCACGCGCTCCCGCTCCTGGCGACCCCAGGTCTCCTTGGTCGCGAGGATGCCGACGAGACCGATCAAGGCCGCGCCGAGGTAGAGCAGCGCCGCGCCCGGCCACCCGAAGGCGCCTACCAGGGCGGCGGCGAGCAGTGGTGCGAAGCCGCCGATGGCCGCGGCGACTTGGTAGCCGAGCGAGGCGCCCGAGGTACGGGTGGCAGTGCGGAACTGCTCGGTGAGCAGAGAGCCCTGGGTTCCTGTGAGCGATGCGTGGATGAGGCCGATGCCGATGATGAACACCGTCACCACCAGGGCGGGTCGGGCGGAGTTGGTGAGCAGATACATGGGGAAGGCGAAGAGGATCGCCGCCGTACAGGCCGTGATGTAGATGGGGCGGCGTCCGATGCGGTCGGTGAGTGCGCCGGCGAGGAAGGTGACCGCTATGGCGAGGACGCTGGCGGCGGTGATCGCACCGAGGGCCACGGGCCTGAGGTCGGGGTGGCGTTCGGTGATGTAGTTGAGCAGGTAGGTCGCGGTGGAGTAGTAGGCGAAGGATTCCACGACGCGCAAGGCGATGACACGCAGGATGCCGCGCCAATCGCCGGCCAGGGTCGCGCGGAGCGGGTTCCGCTCGGTCTTGCCGCTTGCCTGGGCCTCCTGGAATTCGGGGGATTCCGTGAGACGGGAACGCACGATCAGCGCGACGATCACAAGGACGGCGCTGAGCAGGAAGGGCGTGCGCCACTGCCAGTTGCCGCCGAGGGTGTCACTCCACGCGAACACGCCGCTGGCCAGGGCAATGCCCAGAGGGTTGCCGGACTGGGGGATCGCGGCGAACATGCCGCGGCGGTGCCACGGCGCGTGCTCGTAGGCCATGGTGATCGCACCGCCCCATTCGGCACCGAATGCCAGGCCCTGAAGCATGCGGAGGGCCACGAGCAGGATCGGTGCGAGCACGCCGACCTGTTCGTAGGTCGGCAGCGCGCCGATGAGGAAGGTGGCGGCACCCATGACGAGCATCGCCGTGACGAGGACGGGTTTGCGGCCGACCTTGTCGGCGAAGTAGCCGCCGATGGCTCCTCCGAGCGGTCGCATGACGAAACCGACGGCGAGGGTGGCGAAGGCGAGCAGGGTGCCGACGAACCGGTCGCTCTCGGGGAAGAAGACCGCTCCGAAGTAGAGCGCGGAGGCGGTGCCGTAGGCGATGAAGTCGTAGTTCTCGACGCTGGTGCCGAGGCCCGCGGCGACTGCTGTCTTGACGCGGTCCTTGGAGCCGAGCACGCTTCGCCGTCCGGCGGGGGCGCTGGTGGACATGGTGGATCTCCTTGGTGGGTCGCCGGAGAGGAGCCGGCGTCTGCGCAATGAGGAGGATGGGGCCGCACGAGGGGAGGCCGGATCCTTTACTGGGTGCTTCCGGGCATGACGGACAGGCGCCCGGCGCAGTCGTTCGCGGGCGGGGCCCTTCGGTGTCAGCGGAAGAGAGAGTTCACCCGCTCAAGGGGTGTGTGGGCGGCTTGTCAGGAGGCCGAGGTCAGGGCGTCGAGCGCGTTGAGCTTGGCGACCCGGCGGCGGGTTTCCTCGTCGTCGTCGAAGACGGCACCGAGGAACTCACGGACGATGTCGGGCACGAGCGCGTGCGGGACCAGCCAGGCCCCGATGGCGATGGCGTTGGCGTCGTCGTGCTCGACTGCCTGGTGGGCGGAGTAGGGCTCGTGGGCGAGGCCGCAACGGACGCCGGGCAGTTTGTTGGCGGCCATGACGGCGCCCTGGCCGGTGCCGCACACGAGCACCGCCCGATCGGCGGAGCCGGAGAGCACCACCTCGCAGGTGCTGCGGGTGATGTCCGGGAAGTCGACAGGGTCGCAGCTGTGGGTGCCGCAATCGATCACCTCGTGACCGAGAGCCTCAATAGCCTGGCGGACGGCACCTTTGAGCGGATATCCGGCATGGTCCGCGCCGAGGGCGACCTTCATCGGTGGTTCCTTTCAGGACGGGCGCACCGCCTGCCGCCGGATGGGGGACGGAGGTCGTGGTGCTGGGTCTGGTGTCACAGCGACGGTGAGTGCGTGGTGCGGGTGTTGGCCGCACGCTGCGCGATCGCGTAAGCGCGGGCGACGGCCTTGCCGGGCATTGCACGCTCGGCGCCGGGTCCCGAGGGGTGCTCCCCACCTGGGCGGCTGTGCCTGTGAAGACGCCGGGATCGCGGGTGAGGACAGGGTGCAGGGCGGCATCACCGTCGACGGCGTCGGCATCGAGGTGGACTGCACAGTTATGCCTTGACGACGCGGACGGCTGAGGGAGCCGGCGTCCTCGGTGCGGGCGGTGTCGAGGGCGATCCGCATGCTCATCGGATGTCCTGCGCGGACCGGTCGGCGAAGGTGGTGGGGACACGCTGTCCGTGTGCGGCGCGGCCGGCAATGAGGTCGACGAGCCCGCGTACACCGAGCCGGCCGATCGACGACGCGTCGTTGCGGACCGCGCTGATGGGCGGAGAGGCGAACTCGAACCAGTCGAGGTCGTCGAAGGAGACGACTTCGATACGGGCGGCCTGCTCTGCGCCGAGCCGCTCACGCAGGGCGCGCACGGCTCCCAGGGTGGTCAGACCGTTCGCACCGAACACGGCCGTGAACGTGACGCCACGGTCGAGGATGCGGGACATGGCCTCGGCCGCTCCGCCAGCCAGGAAGTCACCGGCGTCGAGCAGCCTGTCGTCGGTGCTGATGCCGTGTGCCTGGCGCCCGGCGAGGTAGGCGGCGCGGCGCTCGGCGCCGGTGGAGATCGAGTCCGGGCCTCCGATGAAGGCGACGTCGCGGTGGCCCCGGCGCTGCAGCCAGGCAAGCACCTGCTGCACGCCCTGAGCGTTGTCCGTGCCGTACAGCGGGGCGTCGACGCCCTCGATCGTGCGGTTGAGGAACACAACCGGCAGTCCGGACGCGAGCGTGGCGGCAACCTGCGGCGAGACGGCGCTCTGCGGTGAGAACAGCAGGCCGTCGATGCGCTGAGCGGCGAAGGTCCGAAGGTATGCGTCGGCCTGCTCGGCGTCCTCGTTCGCGTTGGCCAGCAGCACGGTGTACCCGTGGCGGCGCGCCTCCTGCTCTGCGGCGTGAGCCAGCTCGGAGAAGAACGGGTTACGGATGTCCGAGACGAGCAGCCCCAGCACGTCCGTACGGGCGCGCCGCAGCGAACGGGCGGGGCCGTTGGCGATGTATCCCAGCTCGGCGGCGGCGGCGAGCACACGGGCGCGGGAGTCGGCCGAAGTCTGACTGCTGCCGCTGAGCACACGGGATGCGGTACCCAGCGCGACGCCGGCTCGTGCCGCGACATCCTTGATCGTGGCCATCCGCCCCACCTCCTTACGGAAACGTTTCCATGAGCGGAACGAGACTAAGATCGCACACCGGTCGCGAGATGAGCAAGGGTCGAAACAAATGCAGCAACGGGCTGCTGCCCCTGCTCGACAGGGCGCCGGCGGTGGTCCGCGTCGTCGGACGACCCCGGCGATGGCCCTGGCGGGGGTCGGCGGGGCTTCGATGGCGTCCGTGTCGTGTGCTCGCACAGCCCGAGGGCCCGCTTCCCGGACATGTCCTTTTCGAATGGGACGAGGCGATTCGTCCCGTTCCTTCATAGAGCGTGTGTGTGCGCCGGTCGCGCCGGGTCGGCGTGGCGTTCGGTTGGCCGGGGTGCCGACCCGGTTCGCCAGAAGGGTGAGGGCCTCGATGCCTGCGGGCAGCAGCGGGTCTGGCTCCAAGTCGTCCCACGTGACGGGCAGCGGCCAGAACGCCTGCCCCCAGGCCGAGTCGAGCGTCCTCGCCGGCGCCGTCGTCCGGGGCTCCGGTGCGCATCTTGACGAACGCCTCGTCCAGGGGGAGAGCGAGCAGCGCCGTTACGACGAGTTCCGTGTGGCTGGGACGGCGGGCGTAGTCACACCGGCCGGACGTGGCTTGCTCGGTCAGGCAGCGCGGGCCGGCGGGTTTCTCATCGGGGGTCTGTGACCAGGCGGGCGGTGGCGCAGACCGTGACGCTGCGGTAGTTGACGCCGTGGTCGAAGACCCGACGGGCGAGAACGAGGCCGTCGACGTGGGTGACCGTGACGCGGACCGTGGCGGCGGGTGACGCGAACAGGCTGCGGCCGGCGGCCGAGCCGTGGACGTCCACGGGTACCGCCATCGGAAGCGCAGATGATCGGTACCACCATGAGGGGCCCTTCGACGGTGACGCCGAGGTGGCAGATGATCGCACCGGGCCGTCAGCTACGTCCGGCCACCGTGCAGCGTCGGCGGCCGGACGTCCTGGCCGGAATTCCAGCGCGGCGGCGCCGCCGACCCGCGCCGACCGCGGCTGGGCCCTTCCCTCAGGCAAGACCGCCGGCCATGCCTCGCCCGCAAGGCGCACAGGGGTACGCGCACGTTGCGGGCCACTGCACGGGGCGGGCGTGTGGGTGGCGCTCAGAGTGCTGGTCGAGCGGCCAGACCGCGGGGCTGATCGACTCAGCCACCGCTCTTGCGCCTGAACGACCGCTGGCTCGCAGCCGGGCCGTGCGCCGAACGCACCTTCGACGCATCGGACTTGGCGGCACCATCGGCGGCGTCCGCCTGCGCACCGCGCTTGCGCGCCAGGGCTTCGCGGAACTTGCGCTTGAGGTCGTAGTTGCCGTCACTGTCCGGCGCCAGAGGGGACGTCTCGGGGGCAGCCGGCTCCGAACCTTCCGTAGCTGCGGGCTCTGCGGTCATGGTGACCTCCTGGGTTCGGGGGTGGGCAAGCACAGCTTGTCATGCCGGGCGCAGTGCGGGGCGCCGGCACCATCATCCTGTTCCGTTTCGGCGGGTATCCCTCTCGCTGCCGAGGGCGTTCGCTTCGTAGGTGGGGGGCGCAGGACGGGCTTCGGGCCGGGCCGAGGGTTGTCGATCCCGTGGCCAGGCTGCCAGGGCAACGGCTCTCAGCCGTTGCGACGCACGAGGGCGGCCTTGCGGGCCTCGGCGAGCTTGCGGGCCTCGCGGCCCTTCCGGGATGTGCCGCCGGCGCCGCGGGCGGTGTCCTTGCTGGTGCCGAGGCCGCGGAAGGGAGCGTTGGTGTTCTTGGGCCGGGGGACGGCGGGCTCGCCGTCGAGCGGGATCCCGGAGGGAGTCTTGGCGCCGGTGATCCGGCTCAGCTCCGCCTCGCCCGAGCGCACCTTGGTGACGGTCGGCTCGATGCCGGCCCCGGCCATCATGCGGCTCGTCTCGCGGCGCTGGCCCGCCAGCACGAGCGTGACCACGCTGCCGGACTCACCGGCGCGGGCGGTGCGGCCCGCCCGGTGCACATAGTCCTTGGGGTCGGTGGGCGGGTCGACGTTGACCACGAGATCGAGGTCGTCGACGTGCAGGCCACGGGCCGCGACATTGGTCGCCACCAGAACGGTGATCTGGCCGTTCTTGAACTGCGCCAGGGTCCGTGTGCGCTGTGGCTGGGACTTGCCGCTGTGCAGGGCCCCGGCGCGCACCCCGTTGGCCCGCAGATGCCGGGTGAGCTGGTCGACGGCGTGCTTGGTGTCGAGGAACAGCAGTACGCGGCCGTCGCGAGCGGCGATCTCCGTGGTGACGGCGTAGCGGTCAGGGCCGTGGACGACCAGAACATGATGCTCCATCGTCGTGACCGTGCCCGCGGACGGGTCGACCGAGTGGACGACGGGGTCGTGGAGGTAGCGGCGGACCAGCTGATCGACGTCGCGATCGAGAGTGGCCGAGAAGAGCATCCGCTGACCGTCGGGGTGCACCTGGTCGAGCACGTCGGCAACCTGCGGCAGGAATCCCAAGTCGCACATCTGGTCGGCCTCGTCCAGCACGGTGATCCTTACCCGTCCCAGGCGGCAGGCGTTGCGCTCGGCCAGGTCGTGCAGGCGTCCGGGGGTGGCGACGACCACCTCGGCTCCCTGGCGCAGCGCGGCGACCTGCCGGCCGATCGACATGCCGCCGACGACCGTGGCCATCCGCAGCCGCAGTGCCTCGGCGTACGGCGCCAGCGCCTGGGTGACCTGTTGGGCCAGCTCCCGGGTGGGCACGAGAATCAGAGCGAGGGGTTGCTTCGGTTCGGCGCGCCGCCCGGCCGTACGTGCCAGCAGCGGCAGGCCGAAGGCGAGCGTCTTGCCCGATCCGGTGCGCCCGCGCCCCAGGACATCGCGCCCCTGCAGGGCGTCGGGCAGTGTGGCGGCCTGGATAGGAAAGGGCTCGCGCACCCCCTGTCCGCTCAGGGTCCGCAGCACCTCCACCGGCAGTTCCAGACCGGCGAAGGAGACGGCCGGCGACAGCGCCGGGGTCGTGGCCTCGGGCCGGGCGGGACCACCGTGAGCGATGCCGGAGTCATCGGGATGCTTCAAGAACAGCCTTCCGCAGGGGAACGTACCGAGGAAGGCCCGGCAGGATTGAACAGCCCACGCACAAGCGGAACCGAACAGGCAGAATCGCCCACCGCGACGACCACGCAAGCGCATGACACTAACACAAGGCATGACATCGCGCCGTGATCGGATCGCCCCTCCCGCGTCGATACGGGGGCTGCCGGGCGCCGGCATGAAGGTCCATAGTGACCGAACGGCTCCACCGCCCAGCACAGCCGCTGCCGCTGCGAACGCCTCCAATGGTCGTCACGATCGCCGGTTTGGCCAACCGGCGATCGCGACCTGTGTCGTGCGCCCCCGCAGGGGAACTCACGGACGATTGCGAGACATCTTCAAGGGCGCGGGTCACATGGGGTCGTGACGGCTGTCCATGGCCACGCTATGCCGTAGGGATGAGGTGTCCCGATGGCGGAGGGCTGACCGCTGAGGAGCGAGTCCGGCGTGAGCGGGTCCGGTTGGGGGGGCGCCGGGCCGATCGAGGCGCGGGCCAGTGACCAGGAGGTGGCCCGGCAAGGGTCTCTGGCGGACCGAACACAGAGGCCGGCCGGCGCGATCGGAGGACGAGGCCGCGCCGTCCGTCACGAACACCCCGAGCCCGTGGTCGGTCAGCCGGTTCAGATCGCGTGCAACGACACCCTGGGAGATGGAGTCCCGCGCGATGGTGCGGGCGATCACCGTGCGGGTGTGCGCGGGCGGATGCCCGGGGCGTGCATCCGGTGACGGTCTCCGCTCCCTGCGCATCAGGCAGCCACCGTGCAACTCTCCATGGTAGACCGGCAGTTCAACGCAGGAGGTGCGCGGTGGCCTTGTCCCGGTCTGACACTCCGCCTGCTGGAGTCACTACGTCCGGCGGACGGACTCGAACTCGTGCGGAGTGTGGCCGAGCGATGCCGCAGGCGACGCCTCCGTCCGCGAGGCCCGGGACAGCGTCCTGCACCGCGACCCCCGACCCGGCCGGTCGACATCGGCGGCTCCGTGCTTCCGGCCGACCAGCCGGTGGTCATCAGCTACACCGCCTGCAACAGCGACCCCACCCTGGGATCCCACCGGCTGCTGGGCAATCGGGCCCACCTCGCCTGGGGAGCCGGCCCGCACAGCTGCCCGGCCAGATCGCAGGCGTACCTCGTCGCCGAAGCCGCCGTCCTCCACGTCCTCGACGCTCTGCCCGAGACGGACCTCGACGGCCACCGGGACGACGTCGCCTGGCGCCCCGCTCCCATCCACCGCTGCCTGGTCGCCCTGCCCGTCGACCTCCCCACGAGCTGAAAGAGACCTCACCGTGTCCGAACAGCAGATACTCGTCCTCGACCCGACCGCATCCGACCCGGACGCCGAACACCAGGCCCTGCGCGAGCGCGGCCCGGCGACGCTGGTGGACATCCTCGGCGTGCGCGCCTGGTCGGTCTCCGACCCGGCCCTCCTCAAGCATCTCCTGACCAGCAAGGACGTCTCCAAGGACGGCCGCTCCCACTGGCCGGCCTTCGCCGAGACCGTCGCCACCTGGCCGCTGGCCCTGTGGGTCGCGGTGGAGAACATGTTCACCGCCTACGGCAAGGATCACAGCCGTCTGCGCCGCATGGTTGCCCCCGCCCTCTCCGCCCGCCGCACCGCCGCCCTCCAGGCGGACATCGAGGCCCTCGTCGACGGCATCCTCGACGCCCTCCCGGCCGGCGAGACGGTCGACCTGCGCGAGCACCTCGCCTACCCGCTCCCGATCGCTGTCATCGGCAAGCTCATGGGCGTCCCCGCCGACCAGCGCACCGAACTCCGCACCGTGGTGGACAACGTGTTCGCCACCCATCTCTCCGCCGAGGAACAGGCCGCGAACACCGCCGCCCTCTACGGCCTGCTGGACGTCCTGATCGAGACCAAGCGCACTGAGCCCGGTGAGGACATGACCTCGCTGCTGATCGCCACGCGCGACGAGGAAGACGGCTCCACCCTCAGCCACGCCGAGCTGCGCGACACGCTCCTGCTGATGATCAGCGCCGGATACGAGACCACCGTCAACGTCATCGACCAGGCCATCACCACCCTGCTCACCGATCCCCAGCAGCTCGCCCACATCCGGGAAGGCCGCTGCACCTGGCAGGACGTCGTCGAGGAGACCCTGCGCCACCAGCCCGCGCTCAAGCACCTTCCCCTGCGCTACGCCCGCACCGACATCCCGCTCCCCGACGGCCGGACGATCAAGGCCGGCGAGGCGATCCTCGCCTCCTACGGCGCCGCCAACCGCCACCCCGACTGGCACAAGGAGGCCGACCGTTTCGACGCCACCCGCCCCAGCAAGGAACACCTCGCCTTCGGACACGGCGTTCACTTCTGCCTCGGTGCGCCGCTCGCCCGACTCGAAGTCGCCACCGCGCTGCGCCTGCTCTTCGAACGCTTCCCCGACGCCCGACTCGCCACGGAGCGAACCGCGCTGAAGAGGCTGCCGAGCCTCATCAGCAACGGACACGCCTCCGTCCCCGTGCGCCTGCGCCCGATGTCGGACCACTGACCGATACCGACGAGGAGGACCACCATGACTGCCCCAGCCCCGACCACGCCGCGCACCCGGCCGGGAGGCGCACCGCCCAGCACGTGGGGAGAGCCAGCTGGGTGACAAGCCCACCGGGTCCACAGCGCACGCCGGCCGAGGAGGTCACGAGGGCTCCTATCAGTGACCGTCCGGACGGTCGCCTCGCGCCCTCGACGGGGGCGGACACCACGTGACCGGCGCGGTCGGTCCACACGGTGAGCCGGTTCCGGCCGGGGTGCCGGCCTCGGCGACCGTCAGGCGGAAGCCGTGCGTTCCGGGTACGGAGGGTCCGGCTCGGGATCCGGGTGGCGGCGTCCGGTCAGGGCGCAGTGGACGTCGACGACGCCTGGCACGGCCCGCGTCAGCAGGGTGGCGACCGGCACGAGCGCCGTGTCGTCGACGCGGCCGGTGAGCGTGACGACGCCGTCGTGCACCTCGACGCCGACGGGCGGCGGGCGCGTACCGAAGAGGTGTACGACGACCTCCCGGCGTACCTCCCCGGCGATGTCCTCGTCGTCCCGCAGGAACACCTTCAGCAGGTCGGAGCGGCTGACGATGCCCTTCAGCGCCCCGTCGTGCCCGACGACCGGCAGCCGCTTGACCCTGCGACGGGCCATGATGCGGGCAGCCTGGGCGAGGGTGGCTTCGGGGGCCACGGTGACGGCGGGGGCGGTCATCAGCTCCCCGGCGGTCACCGCGGCGGCCTTGCGGACGTCGGCGAGGTGCAGCGCCTGTCCGTAGCGGCCGACGTCGGTCTCGCGGTACTCCTCCTTGGGCAGCAGATCGGCCTCCGAGACGACGCCGACGACGTTCCCCTCGCCGTCCAGCACGGGAAGGGCACTGACGTGCCACTGCCGCATGGTCGCCGCGATGTCCTTGAACACCGCGCCCGTACGCAGGGCCACGACCGTGCGGGTCATCACGTCACTGACGGTCGGGTTCCCGGCCATGGCGACCTCCCGGCTCGGATGCCGTGCTGCGTGCGTCACTTTCAGCGTGCGGCTGCGCCCCCGCTCGGGGCATGGGCCGAGCGGCCCGTCCGCGGGCCGGAGGGGCCCGGCGACGCGCCGTGCGGAACGGCCCTCGCCCGCACCCCGGTCCAACGGCCCTCGGGTCCGGCTCGGGCCCCTCGGCAGGGACGACGGAACGGGGAGAGGTCCGGGCGCTGGTGTCGGCAGGCTCGTACGTGGTGCCTGTATTCGTCGACGATCTCGTGCCCTTCCTTCGCAGCGGCGGCTCAGCCGTGCGCGGCGACGGCGACGGGAGCGGCGGCATGGTGCAGGACGGCGTGGCTGACGTGGCCGGTGCGGGAGCCGAGAGGACCGGTGCGGGTGCGGCGGCCCACGACGACGAGGGAGGCGTCGTGGGAGGCGGCGACGAGGGCCGGCGCGGCGTTCCGATACCGGCTCGCTCGATCACCTACGGCAGAAGGCTCAGGGGCAGGCCGCGCAGCCGTGCTTCGCGCGCCGCCCATTCGGCGGCGGCCCGGCTCTCGGGCGAGCAGTCCGGACCCACGGTGATGGTTCGCGACGTGGTCCGCGCCTACGAGGTGCGAGGTCCGCTCTCAGCGTGGGCCGTGCGGCGGTGACGGGATGAGGGGCCGCACGTCCCCGGCCGGGGCCGACCGACCCTGCCCGGTGGGCTCCGGGCCGGCAGGGCGGTTGACGAAGGCGTCCGGTGCCGCACCGTGCGCCCGGTGCCGCACCGGACGCCGCCCGTACCGGAGATGCGCACGTCACACGGCCGTCGACGGCGTGGAGGGGCCGCGCCAGGACGGCCGGAGGCCGAACCGCCCCGCTCAGCGTCGCCCATCAGGGTTCCGTACGACGGCGACCGGGCAGTGCGCGTGGTGCAGGACGGCCTGGCTGACCGATCCCAGCAGCAGCCCGGCGAACCCGCCGCGCCCTCGGGCGCCGACGACCAGCAGCTGCGCGGAGCGGCTCGCCTCGATCAGCGCCTCGCGGGTCCGGCCGTGCACCAGCCGGTGCTCCGGGACCACCCCGGGGTACCGCTCCCGGTGGCCGGCCAGCGCCTCGGACAGCAACCGCTCCTCCTCCTCGGCGAGTGCGCCCGGCGGGTTCGCGTACGGCGCGGCGGCATCCTGCGGCGGCGGCAGGGGCGCGCTCCACGTGGTCCAGGCATGCAGGGCCACCAGGCCCGTTCCTCGCCACGCCGCCTCGGCGAAGGCGAAGTCCACCGCCCGCTCCCCGGTGGCGAGGCCGTCGACGCCCAGCACCACCGGGCCGGTGTCGTCACCCGGTTCCCGCACCACGAGCACCGGGCACGTGCCGTGCGCGGCGAGATGCACCGCCGTCGATCCGACCAGCAGCCCGACGAACCCGCCCATGCCCCGTGATCCGACGACCACGAGTTCCGCGGCCCGCGACTGCCCCTCCAGGACCGTCAGTGGCTCCCCCGTCACCACCACGTGGGACACGTCCACCTCCGGTGCCGCGGACCGGGCACGCGCCACCGCCTCGGCCACCAGGTGTTCGACCGTGTCCCGCAGCCCGCCCGCGGGCGGGCCCGGCAGCGACGGCCCCAGCGGTACATGCAGCGCGGGCCACAGGAAGGCGTGCACCACGCGCAGACCCGCCCCACGCCACCGCGCCTCGCGCGCCGCCTGCTCCACCGCGGCGAGACTCGACGCGGAACCGTCCACGCCCACGACCACCAGACCGCTCATCACGTCTCCCGTATCCGGACGGCCACCACACCTCCAGCGTCACCCCGGCGCCCCCACTCCTGCCGCGGAACCGGGTGGCCTCCGGCCTGTCACCGGTCCGTCCCCCCACCGCCGATCGCGGCCGGGTGAAGGCCAGGATCGTCCGACGTCACCGGTGCTCATCCTCGTGCCGTCGCCCGAACCGCCTCCCGGTCACGCCGGCGTCAGGAGCCTCGATGCCCGGTCCAGCCGAGCCAGATGGGCGGTGAACCAGTCCCGGGTCAGCTCCGCCGCGGCCTCCAGGGTGCCGGGCTCGGTGAACAGGCGGGTCGCGCCGGGGACGACGGCGACACGGTGGTCGCAGTGCATCCAGTCCGCGGCGCACCGGTTCAGCCCGAGCGCCCGGGTGTCCAGGGCGCCGACCACCAGCAGGGCCGGGGCGCGCAGCCGGGCCAGCGCCGCCGGGCTGGCCAGGTCGGGACGGCCGCTGAGACAGACCACGGCACGGACCTCGTCGTCCACCGCGGCCTCCAGGGCGGCAGCGGCGCATGTGTCCTCGCCGCACAGACTCACCGGCAGCCCGGTCTCCCGGCGCACCTGGGAGGCGGCGGCGTGCAGGCGTCCGGCCAGCAGCACGATGTCGAAGGCGTTGTGCCGGTTGCGCTCCTCGTCCTCGCTGAGCAGGTCGACGACCATGGTGCCCAGACCGGCCCGGTGCAGGGTGGCGGCGATGTACTGCTGGCGTGCGCCCGGCCGGCTGCCGCCGTGGGCGTAGGCCACCACCGCGCGGACCGTGGCGGGCAGGGTGAGTCGCGCGGCAAGCCGCACCCGGCCGGCCGACACCTCCACCTCCCGGTCCGTCGAGAGGAGCTCCGGCACCAGCAGCCCGGCAGCGGCCGTCACGATCCCTGCGCCGGCCGCGGCGGTCGGGGAGCCGGCTGTCGCGGCGGCCCGGTCCGCCTCGGCCAGCAGGGCCGTGATCTCCGCGTCGGTGGTCGGCCCGAAGTCCTTGTAGCAGGCGTCCGGGGACCCGGGACGGCGCAGCGGCTGCTCACAGACGACCCGGTCCGCCACCGCCGTCAGCCGCGACAGCACGGCCTCCGGAGCGACGGGTACCGCCAGGACGACCCGGTCCGCGCCCCGGGCCCGCGCCACCCGGCAGGCGGCCTCGGCGGCCGCGCCGGTGGTCACCTCGTCGTCCACGACCACGGCGGTCCGCCCGGCCAGCGGCACCGGTGTCCGGCCGGTACGCCAGCGGCGCAGCCGCCGCTCCAGCTCCGCGCGTCCGGTGCGCTCGGCACCCTCCCGCTCGGCCGGGCCCAGCCCGCTCTCCCGTACGACGTCCTGGTCGAGGACACGGACCCCGCACTCCCCCACGGCACCGAAGTCGAGCTCCGGCTGCCACGGCACGCTCAGTGCGCGCACCACCGCCAGATCCAGCGGTGCGCCGAGATGCCGGGCCACTTCGAACGCCACCGGGACACCGCCCGGCGGGATCGCCAGCACCACCGCATCCCTCTCCCGCAGGTCCTCCAGACTTCGGGCCAGGCGTCGCCCGGCGTCCGCGCGATTGTCGTAACGCATGTGCCACCTCCTCGTACATGGCTGCGGCCCCTTCAGCGCGGCGCACTCACCCGGCCCGGCGAGCGGGGAGCCGCCGGCCGACCGATGCGCCGGAGCCGCGCCCGCCGGCGCGCCGTATGCCGGCGACCCGCCGGCGGCGGCGTGCCGGTGCGGGTCGCGCGGGTCCGGGGCGACGGTCCCGGTCCGGGTGATCCGGACCGGTCGGCGTGGTGGCCCGTCCCGGACGCACGGCTGCCCTGATCGACGGAGACGTCGCGAGCGTGGGGCATCAGACGTTCGCGGTGTTCCGCCGGCGGGGCCGCGGTCAGGGTGGTGGGGGTCATCGCGTCGGCTTCTTCCGGAGCGGGGGGCGCCGCCCTCGGGGCTCCTGCCTGCGGGCCGCGCGGGCGGGGAACAGCGCCACAGGGAAGCAGTGCCCCGCCCCTGACTTCATTGTCGGGGAGTCGCCCCCGGCGGAGTAGGCGCCAAAGGTCCCCCTTCGGGACTCGGCCGTCCCGAGGAGACCGTGTGCTCCCCCGGGTCGGCTGCGCCTCCGCCGCACCCCCGCACCCCCGCACCCCCCAGGACTGTGCGGGCACGCGCGGGGGCCGAACGTCCCCGGAAGGGGCCGAACCGCCCTCGCGTCCGGCAGGACGGGATGCGACGGTGACAGCGGGACCACCTGCCGCGTGACGTGGCGGCCCGGGCGAAGGCGGTGGCGGCGATGGAACTGCCCCTGGTCGTGGGCGTCGACGGATCGGACGCCGGCCTGACGGCGGTCGACTGGGCGGTGGACGAGGCGGCCCGGCACGGGCTGCCGCTGCGGCTGGTGTACGCCTCCCTCTGGGAGCACTACGAGGGCGTCGTCCCCACGGGCAGCCTGGAACGCCCCTCGGAGCAGGTCATGGCCGAGCACGTGGTCGCCTCCGCGGCGGAGCGGGCCCAGCGGCGCAACCCCGACGTGAAGGTGTCCACCGACATCCTCCCGGAGGACGCGGTGACCGCCCTGCTGCATGAGGGCGGCAGCGCCTCGGCCCTCGTCACCGGGTGCCGCGGGCGCGGTGAGCTGAAGGGCCTGCTCCTCGGCTCGGTCTCCCTGGCCGTGGCGGGCCGGGCACCCTGCCCGGTGGTCGTGGTGCGCGGGGATCCGGCGGGCCTGGCCGGCACGCACGAGCGGATCCTGCTCGGCGCCGGCGAGTCGGACACCGGTGCCGAGGCCGTGCGGTTCGCCTTCCGCGAGGCCGAGGCACGCGGCTGCGTCCTGGACGTCGTACGGGCCTGGCGCCGGCCCGTCCTCCACACGCCCGGCGGGTTCCCGAAGTCCGGGGAAGCGGCCGCCGACCCCGAGGAGCCGGCCGCCGCGCTGCTGCGGGAGACGCTGCGCGACGCGAGCGCCGAGCACCCGGGCGTCCAGGTGCGCCCGGTCGCCGTCGAGGGGCCGGCGCACAAGGTCCTCGTGCACCGTTCCGCCGCCGCCGACCTCGTGATCGTCGGAGCGCGTCGCGGGGCCGGCCGCATCGGCCTCCAGCTGGGCCGGACGAGCCACACGCTGCTGCACCACGCGCAGTGCCCGGTGGCCGTCGTGCCGCAGCAGGTCTGAGGGACGGCGGTGGGGGACGGTGACGGCGGGCAGCTGGGCGTACGACGGCTACGACCCCGCGCAGGAGCGGCTGAGGGAGTCGCTGTGCACGCTGGGCAACGGCTGTTTCGCCACCCGCGGCGCCCTGCCGGAGTGCGACGCGGACGACGTGCACTACCCGGGCACCTACGTGGCCGGGTGCTACAACCGGCTCGTCTCCCACGTGGCCGGCCGCCGGGTCGAGAACGAGGACATGGTCAACGTCCCCAACTGGCTGCCCCTGCGGTTCCGCCTCGTCCGCGGCGCCTGGCTGACGCCGGACACCGCGACGGTCCTCGACCACCACCAGGTCCTCCACCTGGACGCGGGACTGCTGGAGCGCCGTACCCGCTACGGCCTCGGGGAGGAGCGATCACTGCTGGTGCGCCAGCTCCGCGTGGTCCACATGGCCGATCCGCACCTGGCCGCCCTGCGCACCGAGTTCACCGCCGAGGGCTTCGCCGCGGACGCCGAGGTCGAGGCGGCGATCGACGGCGGCGTCACCAACTCCGGTGTGCGGCGTTACCGGGGCCTGGACGGCAGGCACCTCACCCACGTGCACTCCGGTACCGCCGTCCCCGGCACCGTGTGGCTGCGGTGCCGGACTCGCACGTCCGACGTCCGTATCGGCATGGCCACCCGTCTGGCCTGCGACGAGGCGGCCACGGGTGTGGCGGCCCGGCATGAGCACCCGCGGGCGGTCCAGCTGCTGCGGCTGCGCCTGGAGCCCGGCCGCACCGTCACCGTCGACAAGACCGCCGCCCTGCACACCTCCCGCGACCCCGCGATCAGCGACCCGCTGCGCGCCGCGATCGACCGGGCCGTCGCGGCGCCCCGCTTCGGCGAACTGCTCAGGACGCACCGGACGGCCTGGGACCAGCTGTGGCGCCGGGCCCACATCGACGTCCCCGGGGAGCCGGGCCGCATCCTGCGCCTGCACCTGTTCCACGTGCTCCAGACGCTCTCCCCGCACACCGCGGACCTGGACGTCGGCGTGCCCGCCCGGGGCCTGCACGGCGAGGCCTATCGCGGCCACGTGTTCTGGGACGAGCTGTTCGTGCTGCCGTATCTGAACCTGCACTTCCCCGAGGTCTCCCGGGCCCTGCTGCACTACCGTCACCGGCGTCTGGAACAGGCCTGCCGGGCGGCCCGCGCGGCGGGCCGGCGCGGCGCCATGTACCCGTGGCAGAGCGGCAGCGACGGACGGGAGGAGACCCAGCGGCTGCACCTCAACCCCCGCTCCGAACGCTGGCTGCCCGACCACTCGCACCTGCAGCGGCACGTCGGATCGGCCGTCGCCTACAACGTCTGGCAGTACTGCCAGGCGACCGATGACGCCGAGTTCCTGCACACGGAGGGCGCCGAGATGCTGCTGCAGATCGCCCGCTTCTGGGCGGACTCCGCCACCTGGGACCAGCGCCTGGGGCGGCACCGCATCCTCGGCGTGATGGGACCCGACGAGTACCACGACGCCTACCCGGACGCCGGCCGGCCCGGCCTGGACGACAACGCCTACACCAACGTCACGGCCGCGTGGGTGCTGACCCGGGCCCTGGAGACACTGCGCACCCTGCCCGAGCCGCGCCGGCGCGAACTCGCCGAGCGCACCGACCTGGACAGCGGCGAGCTCCAGCGGTGGGAGGACGTCTCGCGCACCCTGTACGTGCCCTTCCACGACGGCGTCATCAGCCAGTTCGAGGGCTACGGCGACCTCGCCGAGCTCGACTGGGACCGCTACCGCGAGCGGTACGACGACATCCGCCGCCTGGACCGGATCCTGGAGGCGGAGGGCGACTGCGTCAACCGCTACAAGGCGTCCAAGCAGGCCGACGTGCTGATGCTCGGCTACCTGTTCTCGCCGGCGGAACTGCGCTCGCTGTTCGGCCGGATGGGTTACCCCCTCGACGAGGAGGTCTGGCTGCGCACCGTGGACCACTACCTGGGCCGCACCAGCCACGGCTCGACCCTCAGCGGACTGGTGCACGGCTGGGTCCTCGGCCGTGCCCGCCGGGCGGACGCGTGGGCGTTCTGCCAGGAGGCGCTGCGCAGCGACATCGCCGACCTGCAGGGCGGCACCACCGGCGAGGGCATCCACCTCGGCGCCATGGCCGGCACCCTCGACCTGGTCCAGCGCGGACTGCCCGGGCTGGAGACCCGGGAGGACGCCCTGTGGCTCGACCCGGTGCCGGTGCCGGTGCTGTCGTCGTACGGGTTCTGCCTCCGCTACCGGGGACACTGGGGTGTGCGGCTGCGGCTGGAGCACGGCCGTGTGGAGATCGCCGTACCGCGCTCCGACCGCTCACCGATCGACGTCCGGCTGACCGGCCGGGCCGTCTCCGTGCACCCCGGGGAGACCTGCCGCCTGACCCTGCCCGAATGACCGCACCGGGCCGGAGGTGGCGCTGGGCTCGGGCAGGGCACCGGTGCGGGCAGGGCCGGCCGGCCCCGGTCATGGCCCCGGCAGCCCCTGCCCGCGCGGCGCGGGCGACGCGATGCTGGTGATGGGCCGCCGCGGGAGACGGGCTGCGGGCCGGCATCCGGTCCGGTCGCCCACGCCCCCGGTGCCACCGTGCCGGCCGCCCGGTGGCACCGGTGCCGCACGACTGACGCGCCCGGGAAGTGAACGTGATGATGTACTGGTACCCGTACGGCCCGAACGGCTTGGGCTGGCTCGCCATGGCGCTGGGAATGGTCCTGCTGTGGGCCCTGCTGATCGGCGCCGGTGTGCTGGTCTTCCGCAGCCTCAACCGCGGCTCCGGGCAGGCCCCGGATTCCGCCGGGCGTCCGGGCCCCGAGCAGTTGCTCGCCGAGCGGTTCGCCCGCGGGGAGATCGACGAGGACGAGTTCAGGCGCCGGTTGAGCGTCCTGCGCCAGGACGGCACGGGGCACGCGGGGCAGGCACCCTGAGGCCGTGCCGGACGGAAGGCGGGCGCCGGCGCCGCTGTGGGCGCGAGCAGCCGGGGCACGCCCGCGAGGGCCGTGGCTCGTTCCGGGGCCCGCACCGCCCGGGGTCCCGCGCGGCCAGGTCAGGCGCCCGGCCACGTGGTCCGCCCGGGCCGGCGCGGCCTTAAGCGTGCCAGCTGTGCGGGGCGCGGTAGCCGTTCTCGCGTTCCAGGCGGCGCCAGCCGGCCTTGGTGCGGCGGCGGTGGGCGGGGGTGGTGGGGGTGTGGGCGGCGGCGCGGGCCAGGAGG
>NZ_JBEYXZ010000051.1:0-36743 GCF_040645305.1 Streptomyces sp. NPDC046831
GCGTCCGGGAACCTGGGGAGCGGGAGCGGAGTAGGACAGGGAGAACCCGCGGCGTCGAAGGGACCATGATCGTGCCGGCCGCGGCCACCGCCTCGGCCGGGCGGCGCGCGGCGCACGGGAGCGCGGACGGGCGTGCCGGCAGCTCCGGCGCGCCGCCGCCGAGCTCATGCGCCGGGCGCGAGCGCCACGAACCGGCGCGCGCCGCACCGGAACAGGCCACGCACGAGCGTGGGCCGGGGCGCGGAAACGACCGGAATACGCCACGGACCGGCCCCCGCGCGCGTCCGACGGGCCCCCGGGCGCGTCAGGGCGAGCACCCGCACCCAGACGGCCGCCGCACCGCCGCGGGTCGCCGAGACCGGTGCCGGCGGCGCCCCGCCGTACCGGTCTCAGTCCCACGACCCCTGCGCCGCCGGCAGCCGCCCCACCTCCGCCAGGTCCTCCGGCGTCAGCCGCAGCCCCGCCGCCTCCGCGTTCTCCGCGACCCAGCGCTCCCGCTTGGCGCCCGGCACCGGGATCACGTGACGGCCCCGGGACAGCACCCACGCGAGCGCCACCTGCGCGGGGGTGACCCGTTCGCCGTGGCGGCGGGCCACCCGGCGCAGCCCTGCCACGATCGGCTGGTTGGCGGCCATCATCTCGGCCGTGAACCGGGGATGGCGGGCGCGGACGTCGTCCGGTTCGAAGCCCGCCCCGGGCAGCAGCGTCCCGGTCAGGAAGCCGTTGCCCAGCGGCATCGCCGCGAGGAAGCCGATTCCGCGTGCCTCGCACCACGGCAGCAGCCCGTCCAGCGCCTCCGGCGACCACACCGACAGCTCGGCCTGCACGGCGCCGACCGGGAAGACCTGCTGCACCCGCTCCAGCTGCCGGATCGTCGTGTCGTGCAGCCCGCTGCGCGCCCCCGCCCGGCGTCCGCCGCGGGCGCCCACGGCGCACAGGCCCAGGGCCCGCACCTTTCCGGCCCGCACGAGCTCCGCCATCGCGCCCCAGGTCTCCTCGATCGGCACCTCGGGGTCGGCGCGGTGCAGTTGGTAGAGGTCGATCACGTCCGTCTGCAGCCGGCGCAGGGAGGCGTCGCAGGCCCGTCTCACGTAGCCGGGGCGGCCGTTGGCCACCAGGTGCTGCTCGCCGACCAGCAGGCCCACCTTCGTCGACACGAACGCGTCGTGCCGCCGCTCCTTCAACACCCGCCCGAGCAGCAGCTCGTTGGTGAACGGGCCGTACATGTCGGCCGTGTCCAGGAGCGTCGAGCCCAGGTCCAGCGCCCGGTGCACGGCCCTGAGCGACTCGTCGCCACGCTGCCGCGACGCGCTGTACGCCCAGCTCATCGGCATGCACCCGAGTCCCACGGCCCCCACCGCGAGTGCCGCCGCGCCGATCGTCCTGCGCTCCACCTCGCGCAACCCTCCCCTGTCCTGGGCCACCCAACCTAACCCTTGCCTCCTCAGCCCCCTGACATAGCCTCCTGACCATGACTGCTGACGTGTGGCTGCCCATTCCGCCGGACGAGATCGAGGGCCTCCCGGACGGTCCCGCCTACCGCTTCTGGGACGGCGCCGAGGACTTCCCCGCCGACCCGGCCGACTGCGCCTTCTACGTCGTGCCGTACATGAGGCCGGGCGAGGTCGGGACGCGCCCGCTGCCCCGCATGACATCGGTGCGGGTGGTGCAGACCCTGTCGGCCGGCATCGACCACGTGGAACCGGCACTGCGGCACCTGCCCGCCGGTGTGCGGCTGTGCAACGCCCGCGGGGTGCACGAGGCGAGCACGGCCGAACTCGCGCTCGCGCTGATCCTCGCCTCGCTGCGCGGCATCCCCGGCTTCGTGCGCGCGCAGGACCGGGGCGAGTGGCGCGGCGGGTTCCGCCCGGCGCTCGCCGACCGCAACGTCCTCATCGTCGGCTACGGGTCGATCGGCGCCGCGATCGAGGACCGGCTCGCGGCGTTCGAGGTCGCGCGGGTGGCGCGCGTGGCGCGCTCCGCACGCGCCACGGTGCGCGGTCCGGTGCATCCGCTCACCGATCTGCCCGCGCTGCTTCCGGACGCCGACGTCGTCGTCTTGTCCACCCCCTTGACGGAGGCCACCCGCGGCCTGGTGAACGCGGGCTTCCTCGCGCGGATGAAGGACGGCGCACTCCTCGTCAACGTGGCGCGCGGCCCCGTCGTCGACACCAAGGCGCTGCTCGCCGAGCTGGAGAGCGGCCGTCTCACCGCGGCCCTGGACGTCACCGATCCCGAACCGCTCCCGGCCGGGCACCCGTTGTGGCACGCGCCGGGCGTGCTGATCAGCCCGCACGTCGGCGGGCCCACGTCCGCGTTCCTGCCGCGCGCCAAGCGCCTGCTCGTCAACCAGCTGCACCGGTTCGTGAACCAGGAGCCGCTCGCGAACGTGATCCTGACGACGGGCACGACAAGCATCTGATCCGCTTCGCGTACCGTCCGCAGTCCTCCGGACGCGGTCCGTGCCCGCATAGTCGCTGGTCGTCACGGAGCGTAGAGGAACTATGTCCCTGAGTGACGAGACTGGTGTATCGTCCCCGACAGGGGCTGCGCCGCGCACTGTTCGGCGCGAGGGATGGACTTTGCAGACTGTGAGGGGGGCGACGGGCGATGCACGGCCTATGGACGAACGATCCGACGCGGCGGAGCCGTCGAAAGCGGCCCCGGCACACGGCGCGCAGACGCGGCCGTCCCAGCGGTCACCACACCAGCCGGCAGCACCGCGGGCACAGCGTGCGCAGGAGGCACGCGCACCCGGCGCACCGGAGCCCGCGGGGCCCCGCGGCGCGGAGCGGGAGGCACCGGTGAGCCCGCCCCCACCCACCGCGACCGCCCGCCGCGGAGTGCTGCGGGCCGCGCCCTCGCCGGGAGCGCCGCCACCCCGCCCGCCGGCCCCGGGCGGCGGACCGGGGATGGTGCCCCAGCTGGTGCTGGCCCTGGTGTGCGGGGGCTACGCCGTCGGTTCCGCGCTCGGCTGGGGTTCCAGCCGACTCGCCCTGATCATGGGTGACTTCGGGCTGAGTGCCGCCGCCGGCACCGCCGCCGTCTCCTGCGCCCTGTACGCGCGCGTCCGCCCTGTCCGCTACCGGCTGGCGTGGCTGCTGTTCGCCCTGTCCTCGGCGATGGCGTGCCTGGGCAACGGGGTCTGGGGCTGGTACGAGGTCGTCCTGGACGAGCCCGTGCCCAGCCCCAGCTACGCCGACCTGTTCTTCCTGTGCTTCGCGCCGCCCGCCATCGTGGGCCTGCTCGTCCTGGCCAAACGGCCGGTGACGAGGGCCGGCTGGGTCTGCCTGGTGCTGGACGCCTGGCTGATCGGCGGTTCGCTGCTCACGCTGTCGTGGAGCCTCGCCCTCGCGCAGGCGGCCCGGTTCGACGGGCCGAGCGTCGCGCACACCGCGCTGTCGCTGGCCTATCCGCTGCTGGACATCGCCCTGGTCAGCATGGTGATCGCCCTGCACTTCAGGCCGTCGGCGGACAACCGCTGCGCGGTGAACATCACCATCGGAGGGCTGGCCCTGACGGTCGTGTCCGACGCCCTGTTCACCTCGCCGCTGGTGCACAGCAGCTACCACTCGGGCCAGCTGCTCGACGCGGGCTGGTTCGCCGGCTCGCTGCTCATCGCCTACGCCCCCTGGGCCGGGACGCCGGCCGCGCCCCGCGACGAGGACGGCCACGAGCGGGCGCCGCAGGACCCCATGCCGGGGGAGCTGCTGCCGGGCCCCCGGGCGGCGGTCCGCCCCGGAGGGCACCCGCAGACGCACTGGACCCCGGGCCCCGCGCAGCCGCTCCGGCAGGACCCGTCTCCACCGCCGCCCGCGCGGCACCCGGCCCGCGGACGCCCGCCGGAGCCGCCGGGCCATGACCACTACCTGGCGCCGCGCCCACCGGAGCCCGAGCGCGGGCGGTATCCGGCCACGCGCCCGATCTCCGGATCGCTGGCCGCCCTCACGCCGTACCTGGCCGCGGCCGTCTGCACCCTGGGCGTCCTGTACAACGTGCTCACCGGCCACAGCGTCGACCGCGTGGTCCTGATCACCGCCGGCGCCGTCGTGCTCGCGCTCGTCGTGCGCCAGGGCATCGTGCTGCTCGACAACATCGTCCTCGCCCAGGAACTGGCCGAGCAGGAGAACCACTTCCGCTCCCTGGTCCAGGGCTCCAGCGACGTCATCATGATCGCCGCGCCCAGCGGCGTCCTCCGGTACGTCTCCCCGGCCGCCGCCGGAGTGTACGGCCGGCCGGCGGAGGAGCTGGTGGGCACGGAACTGGCCGCGCTCATCCACCCGGAGGACCTCGGCTGCGTGGTGCACGAGGTGCGGCGGTTCCTCGCCGCCAGCCCGCTGCAGGAGCCCACCACGCGCATCGAGTGCCGCTTCCGCTCCGGCGACGGAGGCTGGCTGAACGTGGAGTCGACCATCAACCGCCACGACGGCGGCCTCATCTTCAACAGCCGGGACGTGACCGAACGGGTGCGCCTGCAGGCGCAGCTCCAGCACAACGCCGAGCACGACCCGCTCACCGACCTGCCCAACCGCGCCCTGTTCACCCGGCGCGTGCAGCAGGCCCTGGCCGGCCGCCGGACCTCCGACCGCGGCACGGCCGTGCTCTTCATCGACCTGGACGGCTTCAAGGCCGTCAACGACACCATCGGCCACCAGGCCGGGGACGAACTGCTCGTCCAGGCCGCCCGCAGACTCCAGGACGCCGTCCGCCAGGGCGACACCGCCGCCCGGCTGGGCGGCGACGAGTTCGCCGCCCTCATCGTGGGGGACGGCACCCGCGACCGCGCGGTCCGCGAGGGAGACATCCTGGAGCTCGCCGAGCGGCTGAGGACCACCCTGTCCGCGCCCTACCTCATCGACGGCAACGATGTCCGCGTCGCCGCCTCCATCGGCGTCGCCTTCGCCGAGCCCGGACTCGGGGCGGGCGAGCTGCTGCGCAACGCCGATCTCGCCATGTACCGGGCCAAGGCGGCCGGCAAGAACCGCGTCGAGCTGTACAAGCCCCAGATGCAGCAGGACGTCGTCCGCAAGGCGGAGCTGGCCACCCGGCTGCGGGCCGCCCTGCACGACGGCGAGTTCACGCTGCTGCACCAGCCGGTCGTCTGTCTGGGCACCGGCCGGATCGCGTCGGTCGCCGCCCAGGCGCGCTGGCGTTCCTCGCAGGGGGTGCTCTTCACGCCCGCGGAGTTCCTGCGGGTGGCCGAGGACAGCGACAAGACCGCCGAACTGGGCCGCTGGGTGCTCCAGGAGGCCCTGGAACGGGCCGCCGAGCGCGCCGGGAGCGGCCTGTCCGTGCCCGTGGTGGTCCGGATGGGCGCCCGCCGGCTGCTGGACCGCTCGCTGCCGCCGAGCGCGGTCGAGACCCTGCTGACCCGGCACGGGCTGCCGGCCGGCTCCCTGGTCGTGGAGCTGTCCGACACCGACCCGCGGGTCGGCCTCGACGAGCTGGAGCGGCGCCTGAGCGCGCTCAGGCGGCTGGGCGTGCGCGTCGCGCTCGACGGCCTGGGCAGCGGGCACGCGGCCTTCACCGCGCTGCGGCGCCTGCCTGTCGACGTGCTGAAGCTCGACCGGAGCCTGGTCGAGGGCGTCGTCGAGTCGGCCCGCCTGCACAAGATCACCAGAGGGCTGCTGCGCATCGCCACCGATCTCGGGCTGCAGTCCGTGGCCGAGGGCGTGGACCTGCCGGAGCAGGTCGTCGCCCTGCGGGCGATGGGCTGCACCCACGGTCAGGGCATGGCGTTCTCCGGACCGCTGGACGAGTTCCGGCTGCGCCGGGCGCTCACGTCCGGGCACTACCCGGTGCCGCACGGCCCCGCCGAGCCGGCGTTCGCCGGAGGCGGCGCGGGCGTGTACACCGCTGGAGTGACGGCCGTACTCCAAGGCGGGACGGCTCTGCGCTCACATAATGAGACTCCCGTCCCACCCACTTGACACCGGGTGCGCGCCGGGGGAGGGTCAGTGCCATGCGCACCCGAATTCTCGTACTTGGACAGCGCGTCGGCTGACCTGGGACACACCGGACAACGATCCGGAACGCCCAGCGACCTCACCGGCGCGCTCCCCTCGCTTGCCTTGCGGCACGAGGGGTTTTTTGTTGCACCAGCACCTGTCGCACCGCCGCCGTACACCGCACGACCCTCGCCAGAACCCTCAGCATCGAGAAGAGAATGCCGATGACCGAGCAGGCCACCGGGGCCCATCACCCGCAGCCGCGGCCCCGATCCGGAGGACACCAGCCCGCGCCCGAGCACGTCACGGGTGCGCAGTCCCTCATCCGCTCTCTCGAGGAGGTCGGCGCCGACACGGTATTCGGCATTCCCGGCGGTGCGATCCTTCCCGCGTACGACCCGCTGATGGACTCCACCCGGGTGCGTCACGTCCTGGTCCGGCACGAGCAGGGCGCCGGTCACGCGGCCACCGGCTACGCGCAGGCCACCGGCAAGGTCGGCGTCTGCATGGCGACCTCCGGACCCGGTGCGACCAACCTGGTCACGCCCATCGCCGACGCCCACATGGACTCCGTCGCGCTGGTGGCGATCACCGGCCAGGTCGCCTCCAAGGCGATCGGCACGGACGCCTTCCAGGAGGCGGACATCGTCGGCATCACCATGCCGATCACCAAGCACAACTTCCTCGTCACCAGGGCCGAGGACATCCCGCGGGTCATCGCGCAGGCGTTCCACATCGCCTCCACCGGCCGCCCGGGCCCGGTCCTGGTCGACATCGCCAAGGACGCCCTCCAGGCGAAGACCACCTTCTCCTGGCCGCCCGTGATGGACCTGCCCGGCTACCGGCCCGTCACCAAGCCGCACGCCAAGCAGATCCGCGAGGCGGCGAAGCTCATCGCCGCCGCGAAGCGGCCCGTCCTCTACGTGGGCGGCGGCGTCCTCAAGGCGCAGGCCACCGCCGAGCTGAAGGTCCTCGCGGAACTCACCGGAGCGCCCGTCACCACCACCCTGATGGCGCTCGGCGCATTCCCCGACAGCCACCCGCTGCACGTGGGAATGCCGGGCATGCACGGTTCGGTCACCGCCGTCACCGCGCTGCAGAAGGCCGACCTGATCGTCGCCCTCGGAGCCCGCTTCGACGACCGCGTCACCGGCAAGCTCGACAGCTTCGCCCCGTACGCCAAGATCGTCCACGCCGACATCGACCCGGCCGAGATCGGCAAGAACCGCGCCGCCGACGTGCCCATCGTCGGCGACGCCCGCGAGGTCGTCGCCGACCTGATCCAGGCCGTCCAGAAGGAGCACAGCGAGGGCCACGTCGGCGAGGCCGCCGCCTCCCGCTACGCGGGATGGTGGAAGGACCTCAACCGCTGGCGCGAGACCTACCCGCTCGGGTACGACCAGCCCGCGGACGGCTCGCTCTCCCCGCAGCAGGTCATCGAGCGCATCGGCCGGCTCGCCCCCGAGGGCACCATCTTCGCGGCGGGCGTCGGCCAGCACCAGATGTGGTCCGCGCACTTCATCCAGTACGACACCCCCGCCACCTGGCTGAACTCCGGCGGCGCCGGGACCATGGGCTACGCCGTCCCGGCCGCGATGGGCGCGAAGGCCGGGCAGCCGGACCGGACGGTCTGGGCGATCGACGGCGACGGCTGCTTCCAGATGACCAACCAGGAGCTCACCACCTGCGCCCTGAACAACATCCCGATCAAGGTCGCCATCATCAACAACGGCGCCCTGGGCATGGTCCGGCAGTGGCAGACCCTCTTCTACAACCAGCGGTACTCCAACACCGTGCTCCACTCCGGGCCGGGCGCGCCCACGGGCCCGGGTGCCGGCACCCGCGTCCCGGACTTCGTGAAGCTGGCGGAGGCCATGGGCTGCTACGCGATCCGGTGCGAGTCCCCGGCCGACCTCGACAAGGTCATCGAAGAGGCGAACTCCGTCAACGACCGTCCCGTCGTCGTCGACTTCATCGTCCACGAGGACGCGATGGTGTGGCCGATGGTCGCCGCCGGCACCTCCAACGACGAGATCATGGCCGCGCGGGACGTCCGCCCCGACTTCGGCGACAACGAAGACGACTGAGCGAGGAAGAGCAACCATCATGTCCAAGCACACGCTCTCCGTCCTGGTGGAGAACACGCCGGGCATCCTCGCCCGGATCGCCGCACTGTTCTCCCGCCGGGGCTTCAACATCGACTCGCTCGCCGTGGGCGTCACCGAGCACGAGGACATCTCGCGCATCACCATCGTGGTGACGGTCGAGGACCTGCCGCTCGAGCAGGTGACCAAGCAGCTCAACAAGCTCGTCAACGTGCTCAAGATCGTCGAGCTGGAGGCGGGCCAGGCCGTCCAGCGGGCCCTGGTCCTGGTGAAGGTGCGCGCCGACAACGAGACGCGCTCCCAGATCGTCGAGATCGTCCAGCTGTTCCGCGCCAAGACCGTCGACGTCTCCCCGGACGCCGTCACCATCGAGGCGACCGGCTCCACCGACAAGCTGTCGGCCATGCTCAAGATGCTCGAGCAGTTCGGCATCAAGGAACTCGTCCAGTCCGGCACGATCGCGATCGGCCGCGGTGGACGCTCCATCACGGACCGCTCGCTGCGCGCCCTCGACCGGTCGGCGTAGCAGCGCGTTCGGGCGGCCGGGGGAACCGGCCGCCCGCATTCCGAGATCTTGAAACGTCCTGTCCCCTCACCGTCATACGGTGGGACGCACCACCCGCATTCAAGGAGAGAACCCAAAGTGGCCGAGCTGTTCTACGACGCTGACGCCGACCTGTCCATCATCCAGGGCCGCAAGGTCGCGGTCATCGGCTACGGCAGCCAGGGCCACGCCCACGCCCTGTCGCTGCGCGACTCGGGCGTCGACGTGCGAGTCGGTCTGCACGAGGGCTCCCGGTCCAAGGCCAAGGCCGAGGAGCAGGGCCTGCGCGTGGTGACGCCGTCCGAGGCCGCCGCCGAGGCCGACGTCATCATGATCCTGGTGCCGGACCCGATCCAGGCCCAGGTCTACGAGGAGTCCATCGCCCCGAACCTCAAGGACGGCGACGCGCTGTTCTTCGGCCACGGCTTCAACATCCGCTTCGGCTTCATCAAGCCCCCGGCCGGCGTCGACGTCTGCATGGTCGCCCCGAAGGGCCCGGGCCACCTGGTGCGCCGTCAGTACGAGGAGGGCCGCGGCGTTCCGTGCATCGCCGCCGTCGAGCAGGACGCCACCGGCAACGCCTTCGCGCTCGCCCTGTCCTACGCCAGGGGCATCGGCGGCACCCGCGCCGGCGTCATCAAGACCACTTTCACCGAGGAGACCGAGACCGACCTGTTCGGTGAGCAGGCCGTCCTCTGCGGCGGTACGGCCGCGCTGGTCAAGGCGGGCTTCGAGACGCTGACCGAGGCGGGTTACCAGCCGGAGATCGCCTACTTCGAGTGCCTGCACGAGCTGAAGCTGATCGTCGACCTCATGTACGAGGGCGGCCTGGAGAAGATGCGCTGGTCCATCTCCGAGACCGCCGAGTGGGGCGACTACGTCACCGGCCCGCGCATCATCACCGACGCCACCAAGGCCGAGATGAAGAAGGTCCTCGCCGAGATCCAGGACGGCTCCTTCGCCAAGAACTGGATGGACGAGTACCACGGCGGCCTCAAGAAGTACAACGAGTACAAGCAGCAGGACTCCGAGCACCTGCTGGAGACCACCGGCAAGGAGCTGCGCAAGCTCATGAGCTGGGTGAACGAGGAGGCGTAGGCCTCGTGCCCGGGGGCCGGAGCAGTACTGCTCCGGCCCCTTCGGCGAACCAGGGGTAACGTCGGTGTCCACGGCGGACGCACGGCGTTGTCCACCCCGTCCAGCCACGGACGGGTGATCCTTCCGCGGCGGCGCAATGCGGCGCGGCCGACGCCACTAGACTGCTGCACTAACCAACGCGTCAGGCCCACAGCGTCGTGCGTCTTCCACGCGGCCAAGCGACACCGAGGAAGTGCGGGCACGCCACTGCGCCGCCCGGCACGCGCTCTCGCCGCACCGGCCCGAGGCCCCGGTAGCTCCGCTACGGAAGCCTTCGTCCGGTCGCCCGAGAGCACGCACCGGACGACACGGGAACGCACCCGCCCGTCCCCGGCGCCGCTCCCTCCTCCGCCTGCGGCCGTCGGGACGGCCGTCCGCAAGCGCCCCCATAGCCATGGAGGCATGGAGGTGCCACCTGACTTGTGAGGACTCACGTGAGCTCGAAACCTGTCGTACTCATCGCTGAAGAGCTGTCGCCCGCGACCGTCGACGCGCTCGGCCCGGACTTCGAGATCCGGCACTGCAACGGCGCGGACCGGGCCGAACTGCTCCCCGCCATCGCCGACGTCGACGCGATCCTCATCCGCTCGGCCACCAAGGTCGACGCCGAGGCCGTCGCCGCCGCCCGCAGGCTCAAGGTCGTCGCCCGGGCCGGCGTCGGCCTGGACAACGTGGACGTCTCCGCCGCCACCAAGGCCGGCGTGATGGTCGTCAACGCGCCGACGTCGAACATCGTGACCGCCGCCGAGCTGGCCTGCGGTCTGATCCTGGCCACCGCCCGCAACATCCCGCAGGCCAACGCCGCGCTGAAGAACGGCGAGTGGAAGCGCAGCAAGTACACCGGCGTGGAGCTGGCGGAGAAGACCCTCGGCGTGGTGGGCCTCGGCCGCATCGGCGCCCTGGTCGCCCAGCGCATGTCGGCCTTCGGCATGAAGGTCGTCGCCTACGACCCCTACGTGCAGCCGGCGCGCGCCGCCCAGATGGGCGTCAAGGTGCTGACGCTGGACGAGCTGCTGGAGGTCTCCGACTTCATCACGGTGCACCTGCCCAAGACGCCCGAGACCCTCGGCCTGATCGGCGAGGAGGCGCTGCGCAAGGTCAAGCCCGGCGTCCGCATCGTCAACGCCGCCCGCGGCGGCATCGTCGACGAGGAGGCGCTGTACTCGGCGCTGAAGGAGGGCCGCGTCGCCGGCGCCGGCCTGGACGTGTACGCCAAGGAGCCGTGCACGGACTCGCCGCTGTTCGAGTTCGACCAGGTCGTGTGCACCCCGCACCTGGGCGCATCCACGGACGAGGCGCAGGAGAAGGCGGGCATCGCCGTGGCCAGGTCGGTGCGCCTGGCCCTCGCCGGTGAGCTGGTCCCGGACGCGGTGAACGTCCAGGGCGGCGTCATCGCCGAGGACGTCAAGCCGGGCCTGCCGCTCGCCGAGCGCCTCGGCCGCATCTTCACCGCGCTGGCGGGCGAGGTCGCGGTCCGCCTCGACGTCGAGGTGTACGGCGAGATCACCCAGCACGACGTGAAGGTGCTGGAGCTCTCGGCGCTCAAGGGCGTCTTCGAGGACGTCGTCGACGAGACCGTGTCGTACGTCAACGCGCCGCTGTTCGCCCAGGAGCGGGGTGTGGAGGTGCGCCTGACGACCAGCTCGGAGTCGGCGGAGCACCGCAACGTCGTCACCGTGCGCGGCACGCTCGCCGACGGCGAGGAGGTGTCGGTCTCCGGCACGCTCGCCGGTCCGAAGCACGTGCAGAAGATCGTCGCGGTCGGCGACTACGACGTCGACCTGGCGCTCGCCGACCACATGCTCGTCCTGCGCTACGAGGACCGTCCCGGCGTCGTCGGCACGGTCGGCCGCATCCTCGGCGAGGGCGGCCTCAACATCGCCGGTATGCAGGTCGCGCGGTCGGCGGCCGGCGGCGAGGCGCTGGCCGTCCTGACGGTCGACGACACGGTGTCGCCCGGCGTGCTGGCCGAGGTCGCCGCGGAGATCGGCGCCACGTCGGCCCGCTCGGTCAACCTGGTCTGAGCCCGTTTCCGGGGGCGCGCCCCCGGACCGGCGCCGGACCCGGTCGTGACAGCGCCGGACGGACCGGAGTCGCTCCGGCCCGTCCGGCGCTGTCGTGTGCGGCGAGACTTTCCAGGCCTCCCCGTCCAGGTCCGGTGCGGCGAGGCTTTCCGGGCCCCCTGTCCAGGTCCGCGCCTGGCGCCCGGCGCAGGAAATCCGGCGCGGGCCCGCCGCCGCGTTCGCCGGGTGTTCGGCAGGACCACGGCCGCGCGGGCCCGCCGCGTTCGCCGGGCGATCGGGAGGATCACAGCCTCGGCGAGCACCGTCCCGCCCCCGGCCCGAACCGCCGCCAGGTCCTACAGCCGCGCGGCCTTCAGCGCCATGTGCAGCAGCAGGCGGTCCTCGCCGTCGTCCAGGTCCAGGCCGGTCAGCTGCTCCACGCGGGACAGGCGGTAGTACAGGGTCTGGCGGTGGATCCCCAGGCCCGCCGCGGTACGGCCGGCCTGGCCCGCGCAGTCGAGGTACACCTCGGCGGTGCGGGCGAGTTCCTGGTGCGCGGGGGAGAGCAGGACGCGGACGGCCGGGTCCACGGCGGTCTCCGGCGGCAGCCGGGTGAGCAGGCGGAACGGCCCGATCGACGCCCAGTCGGCGACGGGGCCGAGCCGGGGCTCGGCCAGGGCGGCCCGGGCCGCGGCCGACGCCTCCGTCCACGCCGCGCCCAGCTCGGCCAGCCCGCTGCGGGCCGCGGCGATCCCGGCGGCCGGCCCGGTCCGCCCGGACGCGCCCGCCCCCGGAGCCGCACCGCCTCCGGACGGCGCCCGCGTCCCCGCCCGTTCCAGCAACCGGTTCGCCGCCGACACGGCCGGCGCCGGGTTGTCCGTCGAGCGCAGCCGCACCAGCAGCGCCAGGCACTGGGCCGACGTCCCCCACGGCACGGTGCACAGCGCCGTCGCGCCCGGCAGGGTGCGCACCGACGGGGCGTCCTCGGGATCGGCCGACGGCCAGGGGGCCACGCAGACCACCGTGTGCGGGCCGTCCGCGCGGGCGCCGAGAGCCGTGCGCAGCTCCGCCACCGCGGCGTCCCGCGGCCAGCCGCGCTCGGCGGTCAGCACCGCCCGCAGCTCCCGGGTCAGGTCGGCGCCGTGCTGCGCCTCGTCCGCGAGCAGCGCGCCGATCCGCGCGGTCACCCGCATGGCGGCCGCCAGTTGCTGCTCCGAGGGCCCGGGGTCGTCGTCGAGGAGCCAGACGTAGCCGAGGACGACGTTGCGGTGGCGCACGGGCAGGCAGATCCGTCCCCGGTACACGCCCGCCTCCGGGGTGGGCGGGATCAGGACGGGGCCGGTGGCCCGCGTGATGCCGAATCCCTCGAACCACCTGCGGACCGCGGCCGTGGAGCGGCGGGTCAGGATCGACCGGGTGCGCACCGGGTCCAGGGCCGACGGGTCGAGGTCGCCCTCGCTGTCGTAGGCGCCGAAGGCGATCAGCTCGAAGTCCCGGTTCTCCAGGGTCGCCGGCGCGCCGAGCAGCTCCGAGATCTCGTCGACCAGTTCCTCGTAGTCACCCCTGTGTTCCGACGTCACCCGGGCATTCTCCCGCATCTCCGCAGGGCCTTCATACAGCTGTCTGAGTTCCGGGACGCGGATGCGTGACAGCTGTCGATGGCCGACGATCGGAGGGGTCCCTAACTTTCACGGTGGTTCTCCGTGCCGTTCCCGGACGTCGGGTTCCGGCCTTGTTGTTCCTTGTTGTGGAGGTGCCCCGTGCTGGGTCCCGTGATTCTCGCCGCGTCGCGCAGCGACCGGATGCGACGCCTGATCTCGGCGGCCCCGGTGACCAAGCAGGTCGTCGACCGCTTCATCCCCGGCGAGACCGTGGACGACGTCGTCCCGATCATCGAGGACATGACGGGCAAGGGCCTGGAACTGACCATGGACGTGGTCGGTGAGGACATCACCACCCCCGAGCAGGCCGCCGCCGCCCGGGACGCGTACCTGGACCTGATCGACCGCCTCAAGCCGCTGGAGCTCGGCCCGCGCGTCGAGATGTCCGTGAAGCTGTCGATGTTCGGCCAGGCGCTGGACGGCGGCCACGAGCTGGCCCTGGCGAACGTGCGCCCGGTCGTCGAGGCCGCCGCCGAGGTCGGCACCACGGTTACCCTGGACGCGGAGGACCACACGACCCTGGACTCGATGTTCGCCATCCACGAGGAGCTGCGGAAGGACTTCCCGCAGACCGGATGCGTCATCCAGGCCTACCTCTTCCGCACCGAGGCGGACGCCCGCCGCCTGGCCGCGAGCGGAAGCCGGGTGCGCCTGGTCAAGGGCGCCTACAAGGAGCCCGCCGAGGTCGCGTACCAGAACAAGCACGAGATCGACAAGGCGTACGTCCGCATCCTGCGGACGCTGATGGAGGGCGACGGCTACCCGATGATCGGGTCCCACGACCCGCGTCTGATCTCCGTCGCCCAGGAGCTCGCCCGGCGCGCCGGGCGCAAGCTCGACGAGTACGAATTCCAGATGCTGTACGGCATCCGCGGCGACGAGCACCTGCGGCTGGCCGCCGAGGGCCACCGCATGCGCGTCTACACCGCCTACGGCACCGACTGGTACGGCTACTTCATGCGCCGTCTCGCGGAGAAGCCGGCGAACCTGCGCTTCTTCGTCCGTTCGATGGTCAGCAAGGGGTGATGTCGCCGGGTGCCCGCCCCGGCGAGTCCGTGATGGCCGGGCCCCGACCGCCGCACACCGCAAGCAACCGCTCCAGCTCCGCCCACTGGAGCAGGAATCACTCGGAAGAGGTAACCCCATGGACGCTGTGACCCAGGTCCCCACCCCTGTCAACGAGCCGGTGCACGACTACGCCCCCGGCTCGCCCGAGCGCACCCGCCTGGAGGCCAGGCTCAAGGAGCTGGCCGACAACCCGGTCGACCTGCCCTGCACCATCGGCGGTGAGAAGCGCATGGGCGGCGGGGAGGCGTTCCAGGTCGTCCAGCCGCACAACCACCGGTCCGTCCTCGGCACCTACCGCAACGCCACCCGGGCGGACGCCCAGGACGCCATCGACGCGGCGCTCGCGGCCGCGCCCGCCTGGCGCGCGATGTCCTTCGACGACCGGGCGGCGATCATCCTGCGCGCCGCCGAGCTGCTGGCCGGCCCGTGGCGCGAGACCATCGCGGCCGCCACCATGCTCGGCCAGTCCAAGACGGCCCAGCAGGCCGAGATCGACAGCCCCTGCGAGCTCGTCGACTTCTGGCGCTTCAACGTCCACTACGCCCGCCGGATCCTGGCCGAGCAGCCCCCGGCCAACTCCCCGGGCGTGTGGAACCGCCTCGACCACCGCCCGCTGGAGGGCTTCGTCTACGCGATCACGCCGTTCAACTTCTCGGCGATCGCGGCCAACCTGCCGACCGCGCCCGCGCTGATGGGCAACGTCGTCATCTGGAAGCCGTCCCCGACCCAGACCCGCGCCGCCGTGCTGCTCATGGAGCTGCTGGAGGAGGCCGGTCTGCCCAAGGGCGTCATCAACCTGCTCACCGGCGACGGCCTCGAGGTCTCCGAGGTCGCCCTGGCCCACCGCGACCTCGCGGGCATCCACTTCACCGGTTCGACCAAGACCTTCCAGTACCTGTGGAAGACGGTCGGCAACAACATCGAGAAGTACCGCTCCTACCCGCGCCTGGTCGGCGAGACCGGCGGCAAGGACTTCCTCGTCGCCCACCCGTCGGCGGACCGCGCGGTGCTGAAGACCGCGCTGACCCGCGGCGCGTTCGAGTACCAGGGCCAGAAGTGCTCGGCCACCTCCCGCGCGTACATCCCGGCCTCCATCTGGAACTCCGGGTTCAAGGAGGAGTTCGCTGCCGAGGTCGACCACCTGACCATGGGTGACGTCACCGACCTGTCGAACTTCCTCGGCGCGGTCATCGACGAGCGCTCGTTCGCCAAGAACAAGGCCGCGATCGACCGGGCCAAGGAGGACCCGTCCTGCACGATCGTCGCGGGCGGCACCTACGACGACTCGGTGGGCTACTTCGTCCGCCCGACCGTCATCGAGTGCACCGACCCGGAGAACGAGGTCTTCCGCACGGAGTACTTCGGCCCGATCCTCGCCGTGCACGTCTACGAGGACGACGCCTACGACGAGATGCTGACCCAGATGGAGTCGGTCTCGGACTACGCGCTGACCGGTTCGGTCATCGCCAACGACCGCGCCGCGGCCGCCCACACGATGGAGAAGCTGCGCTACGCGGCCGGCAACTTCTACATCAACGACAAGTCGACCGGCGCCGTCGTCGGCCAGCAGCCCTTCGGCGGCGGCCGTGCCTCCGGCACCAACGACAAGGCCGGCGCCCCGCAGAACCTGATGCGCTGGACCCTGACCCGGGCCATCAAGGAGGCGCTGGTCCCGCCGACCGACTACACCTACCCGCACATGGGCTGAGCGCCCGCGGACCCACCGGCACCGCCCCCGCCTCGGATCCCCGGGCCGGGGGCGGTGCCGTGCGTCGGGCCGCTCCGGCGCCGAGGCGGGTCCGGCTGCCGCGTGCCGGGCCGCTCCGGCGCCGAGGCGAGCCCGGCTGCCGCGTGCCGGGCTCTGGTGGGGCGGGGCCGGGCCGCCGACACTGGGCCGATGACCGCCCGCCCCGCTCCCCGCAGCCCGGGCACCGCGCCCCTGCGCACCGCCCACACCGCCGACCTCGCCCCCGCCGAACTCCTCGCCGTGCGCACACTGCTGCACGACGCCTTCGACGGGGACTTCGGCGCGGACGACTGGGACCACACGCTGGGCGGTCTGCACGTCCTCGCCCACGACGAGCGCGGGCCGGCCGGGCACGGAGCCGTGGTGATGCGCCGGGTGCGCCACCACGGGCGGTGGCTGCGGATCGGGTACGTCGAGGCGGTCGCGGTCCGGCGCGACGTCCGGCGCACCGGGGTCGGCGGCCGTGTCATGGCCGCCCTGGAGGGGATCATCACGCGCGCCTACGCGTTCGGCGCCCTGTCCGCGAGCGACGACGGCACCCGGCTCTACGAGGCGCGCGGCTGGCAGCCGTGGGGCGGGCGCATCCACGCGCTCGGGCCGGACGGCGCGGTGCGGCTGCCCGAGGAGGAGGGGTCCACGTACGTGTGGCCGGCGTCCGCCGTCGAGGCGGGCCCCGGGGCCGAGCTGCTCTTCGACTGGCGTGACGGCGACGTCCTCTGACGCCGCGTCACACCAGCCGGCCCGGCGTGCGGCCCGGCGTGTGCCGCCCCTCCACCGGGGTCCGCCGCCTCCGCCGTCGCCGGTCCGCCCGGCCTCCCGCTCCGCATGACGAACCCGCAGGTCATCGCCGTACGACCTGCTCCGCCGTCTCAGATAGTAGGAAGTCCGAGTAATAGTGGAGACAGGCCTGCTCTCCTCCCTTAGTTTTGTAGGAGCCGAACGTCTCGCTCGATCCAGCGAATGGCGGTCGTGAGCCGGGCCCCGTGCAGTCACCCCTGCGGCACCGCTCCGCGGCTCTTTCCGGATGTACCTCCCGCGCCGTCTGCGGCAGCGGGGGAGTCTCGCAACCCCCTTCCGCACTCCCTGCTCGTTCGAAGGAGTCGATGTCCCATGTCCGAGACGACCGTCCGCCGCCGAGTCCGCCACCTCTCCGGTACGAGCGAGTCCGACCGCAAGAACGCCGCCGCCGCCCTCCAGCGCGCCCTCGACCGCCGCGACAACGGCGGCTCGACCGGCCACTGAGCCGGCGCGCCCGCGAAGCTGGGAGCCGCACCCGCCGGGTGCGGGGCGGCCGCCACCGGCCGTGCCGCACCCCGGCCCCCGGTTCCGGTACCGCTCCTTCCGGTGGTCCGCATCGCGGACATGGTGTGTCATTCCATGGGACGAGGGGCTAGGGTGCCGACATGTCTCGCAGCATCGATCTCGCAGTGATCCCCGGTGACGGCATCGGCCAGGAAGTCGTGGCCGAAGGGCTCAAGGTGCTCTCCGCCGCCCTTCCGCAGGATGTGAAGCTGGAGACCAGGGAGTACGACTTCGGTGCCCGGCGCTACCACGCCACCGGGGAGACCCTCACCGACGCCGACCTCGAACAGCTCAAGCGGCACGACGCGATCCTGCTCGGCGCGATCGGCGACCCGTCGGTCCCGTCCGGCGTGCTGGAGCGCGGCTTCCTGCTGAAGCTCCGCTTCGCCTTCGACCACCACGTCAACCTGCGCCCGTCGAAGCTGCTGCCCGGTGTCGCGACCCCGCTCGCCGGCGACCCGCAGATCGACTTCGTGGTCGTCCGTGAGGGCACCGAGGGCCCGTACACCGGCAATGGCGGCACCATCCGCAAGGGCACGGAGCACGAGGTCGCCACCGAGGTCTCCGTCAACACCGCCTTCGGTGTCGAGCGCGTGGTCCGCGACGCCTTCGCCCGCGCCCAGGCCCGCCCGCGCAAGAAGCTCACGCTGGTCCACAAGAACAACGTGCTGACCTTCGCCGGGCACCTGTGGACCGACGTCTTCAACAAGGTGGCCGCGGAGTATCCCGACGTCACCACCGAGTACGTCCACGTCGACGCGGCGACGATCTACCTCGTCACCCAGCCCGAGCGCTTCGACGTCATCGTCACCGACAACCTCTTCGGTGACATCATCACCGACCTCGCCGCGGCCGTGTCCGGCGGCATCGGCGTCGCGGCCTCCGGCAACATCAACCCGAGCCGCGAGTTCCCGTCCATGTTCGAGCCGGTCCACGGCTCGGCCCCGGACATCGCCGGCCAGGGCAAGGCCGACCCCACCGCCACGGTCCTGTCCGTCGCCCTGCTGCTGCGCCACCTCGGCTACGACACCGAGGCCACCCGCATCGAGGGCGCGGTCTCCGCCGACCTGGCGGAGCGCACCGGCAAGCCCGCCCGCAGCACCGCCGAGATCGGCGACGCGCTGGCCGTACGAGTAGCCGGCTGACCTTCCCCGGCCTCGGTCCCAGCTCCCGGCCGGCTCCGGGTGCCGCCCGAGCAGGCCGGACTCCCGCATCCCGGCCCGCCGGACCGCGCTCCGGTCCGGCGGGCCCACCACAAGACCGCCGGGTCGCATCCGCACCCGGCGGCTTTCCGTATGCGGCGCCGGGTGCCACCATCACCCTGGGCCGTATTCACCCCGTTTTCTTCCACCCTCGGCGCCGCGCGATAATCGAACGCGGAGCCGCGGTATGAGGGAATGCTCGCACGCGCCGGCACCGGCCACCGGCCGTGCGGGCGTGGTCGCGGCCCGTCACGGACACCGGTGCTGCATTTCCCGGGGACACCCCCGGAGGACCGGCCGAGAAGACCGCCGCCGCCCCGCCCCGCCCCGCCCCGAGTCAGGAAGTGAAGGACCTCCTCTGATGACGACGCCCACGATCGAGCTCAAGCCTTCGGCCAACCCGCTCTCCGACGCGGAGCGCGAGGCGATCCTTTCCCGCCCCGGCTTCGGCCGCCACTTCACCGATCACATGGTCACGATCAGGTGGACGGAGGGCCGGGGCTGGCACGACGGCCAGCTCGTTCCGTACGCGCCGATCCCCCTCGACCCGGCCACGCACGTCCTGCACTACGCGCAGGAGATCTTCGAGGGCCTGAAGGCCTACCGGCAGCCCGACGGCTCGGTCGCCACCTTCCGCCCCGAGAAGAACGCGCGGCGCTTCCAGGCCTCCGCCCGCCGGCTGGCCATGCCCGAGCTCCCCGTCGAGACGTTCGTCGAGGCCTGCGACGTCCTGGTCCAGCAGGACAAGGCATGGGTGCCGGCGCACGGCGGCGAGGAGTCGCTCTACCTGCGCCCCTTCATGATCGCCACCGAGGTCGGCCTCGGCGTCAAGCCCGCCAACGAGTACCTCTTCCTGGTCATCGCCTCCCCGGCCGGCGCCTACTTCCCGGGCGGCGTGAAGCCGGTCTCCATCTGGGCGTCCGAGGACCGCGTCCGCGCGGTCCCGGGCGGCATGGGCGACGCGAAGACGGGCGGCAACTACGCGGCCTCCCTGCTCGCCCAGGCCGAGGCCGCCGCCCAGGGCTGCGACCAGGTCTGCTACCTCGACGCCGTGGAGCACAAGTGGGTCGAGGAACTGGGCGGCATGAACCTGTACTTCGTCTACGGCGACAGGATCGTCACCCCCACGCTGACCGGCTCCATCCTGGAGGGTGTCACCCGTGACTCGTTGCTGACCGTCGCCCGCGACCTCGGCTACCGGGCCGAGGAGGCCCGCGTCTCCATCGACCAGTGGCAGCGCGACGCCGAGAACGGCACCCTCACCGAGGTCTTCGCCTGCGGCACGGCCGCCGTCATCACGCCGGTCGGCACCGTCAAGCGCGCGACCGGTGAGTGGCAGCAGTCGGGCGGCGAGCCGGGCGAGGTCACGCTGAAGCTGCGCCAGGCCCTCCTGGACCTCCAGCGGGGCCTCTCGGAGGACAAGCACGGCTGGATGCACCGGCTCGGCTGACCCGCGCCGGAAGGGGCCGGTCCCCGTCCGCCCCGCACAGGCGGACGGGGACCGGCCCCTTTTTGTGCGGCAGATTTCGAGTGCCGCTCTAACAGGGACGTGATGAAGGCTCACTCACTCTTTCGCAGCAGGGGAGAACGCGTTTAGAGTGACGCTCTAAACATAGGCAAGGAGGTGCGTGGGCGTGCGACTGACACCCACCGAGCGCGACCGGCTGCTGCTGTTCTCGGCCGCCGAACTGGCCCGGGCCCGCAAGGCCCGCGGCCTCAGGCTCAACGTGCCGGAGGCCACCGCCCTGATCGCCGACACGGTCTGCGAGGCGGCCCGCGACGGCGCCCGGCTCGCCGAGGCGATCGAGCGGGCGCGCGCCGCGCTCGGCCCGGACGACGTCCTGCCGGGCGTGGCGGACGTGGTCACCGAGGTCCAGGTGGAGGCCGTCTTCGACGACGGCTCGCGGCTCGCGGTGGTCACCGATCCCATCGGCGGCGGCCTCGGCGACAAGGGACCGGGCGCCCTGCTGCCGGGCCCGCAGCACGCCGAGCCCGAGGCGGTGGTCCGGCTGACGGTCACCAACACCGCGACCGTGCCGGTCTCCGTCACCTCCCACTTCCACTTCTTCGAGGCCAACCCGCGCCTGGACTTCCCCCGCGAGCAGGCCTACGGGATGCGGCTCGCCGTGCCCGCCGGGTCGTCGGTCCGCTTCGGCCCCGGCGAGCGCGTCGAGGTCGGGCTCGTGCCCGTCGGCGGCGACCGGATCGCCATCGGGTTCGCCGGGCTGGTCGACGGGCCGCTGGACGCCCCCGGCGCCAGGGAGGAGGCCCTGCGCCGGGCCGCCGCCTGCGGCTACCTGGGCGCCGCGGCCGGACGGTCCGCGGCGGGGCGCGACGGCACCGGGCGGACCCCGGACGGGTCGGGCACCCGCGAGGCGTCCGCGGACGGGCCGGGCACCCGCGAGGCGCCCGCGGACGGGCCGGACACCCGCGAAGCAGCCCCGGACGTGTCCGACACCCGCGAAAGGCCCGCGGACCGGCCCGACGACCCCGCAGCCACCCCGGACCAGCCCGGCGGCCCCCGAAGCGCCGCCGGCGAGCCGGAGGACGCCGAGGAAGCCCGACGCGCGGGAGGCGCACGATGAACCCGTACGAGTACGCCGCCACCCACGGCCCCCGCGCCGGCGACCGCATCCGTCTCGGGGACTCCGGCCTGGTGGTCCGCGTCGAGTCCGACGCGCAGCGCTACGGCGACGAGTTCCTCGCCGGCTTCGGCAAGACCGCCCGCGACGGGCTGCACCTGAAGGCGGCCGCCGTCCGCGACACCTGTGACGTCGTGATCAGCAACGTCGTCGTGATCGACGCGGTGCAGGGCATCCGGAAGGTGTCGATCGGCATCCGCGAGGGCCGCATCCACGCCATCGGGCGGGCGGGCAACCCGGACACCCTCGACGGCGTCGACGTCGTCGTCGGCACCGGCACGTCGATCGTCTCCGGCGAGGGGCTGATCGCCACCGCGGGCGCCGTCGACACGCATGTGCACCTGCTGTCGCCGCGCATCATGGAGGCCTCGCTCGCCTCCGGCGTCACCACGATCATCGGCCAGGAGTTCGGGCCGGTGTGGGGCGTCGGCGTGAACTCGCCCTGGGCGCTCGGGCACGCGTTCGCCGCCTTCGACGCCTGGCCGGTCAACATCGGCTTCCTGGGCCGGGGCTCGTCGTCCGACCCGGCGCCGCTGGTGGAGGCGCTGGCCGAGGGCGGCGCGTCCGGCTTCAAGGTGCACGAGGACATGGGCGCGCACACCCGGGCCCTGGACACCGCACTCCGGGTCGCCGAGGAGCACGACGTCCAGGTGGCCCTGCACAGCGACGGGCTGAACGAGTGCCTGTCCGTCGAGGACACCCTGCGGGTGCTGGAGGGCCGCACGATCCACGCCTTCCACATCGAGGGCTGCGGCGGCGGCCACGTGCCGAACGTGCTGAAGATGGCCGGAGTCCCCCACGTCATCGGCTCCTCGACCAACCCCACCCTGCCCTTCGGCCGGGACGCGGTCGCGGAGCACTACGGCATGATCGTCTCGGTTCACGGCCTGAAGACCGACCTGCCGGGCGACGCCGCCCTGGCCCGCGACCGGATCCGCGCCGGCACCATGGGCGCGGAGGACGTGCTGCACGACCTGGGCGCCATCGGCATCACCTCCTCCGACGCGCAGGGCATGGGCCGGGCGGGCGAGACCGTGCGCCGCACGTTCGCGATGGCCGGGAAGATGAAGGCCGAGCGGGGGCCGCTCGACGGCGCCGCCGACACCGGCGACGACAACGCCCGCGTGCTGCGCTACATCGCCAAGCTGACCGTCAACCCGGCCATCGCGCACGGACTGTCCCACGAGGTCGGCTCGATCGAGGTCGGCAAGCTGGCCGACATCGTGCTCTGGCGCCCGGCGTACTTCGGCGCCAAGCCGCAGCTGGTGCTGAAGGCGGGCTTCCCGGCCCACGGCGTCGTCGGCGATCCCAACGCGGCCACGGACGCCTGCGAACCCCTCGTGCTCGGGCCGCAGCTCGGCGCGCACGGCGCGACCCCGGCCGAGCTGTCCGTGGCGTTCGTCGCCCAGGCCGCCCTGGACCAGGGCCACGACCGGCTGCCCACCCGGCGGCGCCGGGTCGCCGTGCGAGGCACCCGCGGCATCGGCCCCGCCGACCTGCTCCGCAACTCCCGTACCGGAGCGGTCGACGTAGACCAGCGCACCGGGCTGGTCACCCTCGACGGCGACCCGGTCCGCTCCGGGCCCGCCGACTCGGTCGCGCTCAACCGCCTGTACTTCCTCTGACGCCCACCCGCCGGCCAGAGCCCGAGACCCGAGGACCCGCCCATGAACACGCCCGCCGCCGACGGCTTCCGCATGCCCGCCGAGTGGACGCCGCACGAGCGCACCTGGATGGCCTGGCCCGGCCCCAACCCGACCTTCGACGACCCCGGCGACCTGGCCGCCTCCCGGGCCGCCTGGGCGTCGGTCGCCCGCGCGGTCCGCCGCTTCGAACCCGTTGCCGTGGTCTGCGGCCCCGGCCAGTCCGCCGGGGCGCGTGCCCTGCTCGGCCCGGACGTCGACACCGTCGAACGCGACCTCGACGACGCCTGGATGCGCGACATCGGCCCCACCTTCCTCACCGACGGCAGGGGCGGACTCGCCGCCGTCGACTGGACGTTCAACGGCTGGGGCGCCCAGCACTGGGCCCGCTGGGACCACGACGCGAAGATCGCCGCGCAGGTCGCCGACCTCGCCGGCGCGCGGACGTACGCCTCCGCGCTCGTCAACGAGGGCGGAGCGATCCACGTCGACGGCGAGGGCACCGTCCTGCTCACCGAGACGGTGCAGCTCGGCCCCGAGCGCAACCCCGGCTGGACGAGGGAACGGGTCGAGGCGGAGATCCACGCCCACCTCGGCACCCGCAAGGCGATCTGGCTGCCGCGCGGCCTCACCGGCGACTACCCGCCCCACGGCTTCGGCACCCTCGGGCACGTCGACATCGTCGCCGCGTTCGCCCGCCCCGGCGTCGTCGTCGCCCACCACCAGCCCGACCCGGCGCACCCCGACCACGAGGTGACGAAGGAGGTCATCGGCCTGCTGAGGTCCGCCACCGACGCCCGCGGCCGCCGCCTGGAGGTCGTGGAGGTGCCCGCCCCGGCCGCCCTGGAGGCCGACGGCCACTGGGCCGACTACTCCTACATCAACCACTACCTGTGCAACGGCGGCGTGGTCCTCTGTGCCTTCGACGACCCGCGCGACGAACTCGCCGCCGGCATCTTCCGCCGCCTGTTCCCCGAGCGGACGGTGACCCTGGTGGACGCCCGTACGATCTTCTCCGGCGGCGGTGGCATCCACTGCGTCACGCAGCAGCAGCCGAGGACCTGAAGGAGGCGCGGATGGCCGGCCCGGCACGGGCGCGCAGGCACGCGCCGCCGCGCGAGGAGGTCCTCGCCGCCGCCATGGCGATGATCGCCGAGCGCGGGCTGGAGCAGCTGACCATGGCGGCGCTCGGCCGGGAGGTCGGCATGAGCAGCGGCCACCTGCTGTACTACTTCCGCTCCAAGGACGAACTGCTGCTGCGGACGCTGGAGTGGAGCGAGCGGGGCCTCGGCGCCGAGCGCGGCCGGCTGCTGGCCCGCACCGGCCCGGTCCGCGAACGCCTCGACGCCTACGTCGACCTGTACGTCCCCGACGGCCACCGCGACCCGCACTGGACGCTGTGGCTGGAGGTCTGGAACCGCTCGCAGAACGCCGACGACGACGCCCGCGACCGGCAGGCCGCCATCGAGGGCGCCTGGCACCGCGACCTGGCCGCCCTGATCGCCGAGGGGGTCTCCCGCGGCGAGTTCCGCCCCGTCGACGCCGACCGCTTCGCGACCCGGCTGCGCGCCCTGCTCGACGGCTTCTCCCTGAACGTGGCGATCGGGCTGCGCGGCACCGACCGGCAGCGGGTCCTCGGTCATGTGCGGGAGTTCCTGGACGAGTCCCTGGGCCGGCCCGGCCCCGCGGACGCCTGACCGGCCGCCCGCGCGGCACCCCCGGCCGCGCGGGCGACCGGCCCCGGAGAACGGCCTGCCGACGTGCGTCACCGCGCGTCCTCGGGGGCAGGTACGGCTCATGGAACGACAGCACTGGAAGAGGATCTGGGTCGGCTCGGCGGGCAACATGGTGGAGTGGTACGACTGGTTCGTCTACGCCAGTTTCGCCACCTATTTCGCCGGCGCCTTCTTCCCCGACGACAACCCGACCGCCCAGCTCATGAACACGGCGGGCATCTTCGCGGTCGGCTTCTTCATGCGCCCGGTCGGCGGCTGGCTCCTCGGCCGGGTGGGGGACCGCCGGGGCCGCAAGGCCGCGCTGACGCTCACCGTCACGCTGATGTCGGCCTCCGCGATCCTCATCGCCGCCGCGCCGACGTACGCGGTCGCCGGCTACGGCGGCGCGGCGGTGCTGCTGGTCGCCCGTCTGCTGCAGGGCCTGTCGGTGGGCGGCGAGTACGCGGCGAGCGCCACCTACCTCACCGAGGCCTCCGACCCCCGCCGGCGCGGCTTCGCCTCCAGCTTCCAGTACGTGTCCATGACCGCCGGCCAGATCGCCGGCCTGGGCCTGCTGATCGTCCTGCAGCGCACGATGTCGGACGACGCGCTGCACGGCTACGGCTGGCGGATCCCGTTCGTGGTCGGCGCGCTCGGCGCCGCCGTGGTGTTCTACCTGCGGCGCAGCATGCTGGAGACGGAGGTGTACGAGGCGGACGCGAGCGGCGGCCAGGAGCGCGGGACCCTGCGCGCGCTGTGGCGGCACCGCCGGGAGGCGTTCCTGGTGATCGCGCTGACCATGGGCGGCACGGTCGCCTACTACACCTACACCACGTACCTGACGAAGTACCTGTCGAACTCCGCCGGCCTGCCTAAGCGGACGGCGACCCTCGTCTCCTTCACCGCGCTGATCGTCTTCGCCTGCCTGCAGCCGCTCGCCGGCCGCCTGTCCGACCGGATCGGCCGCCGTCCGCTGCTGATCGGCTTCGCCGTCGGCTCGACGTTCCTCACCGTGCCGATCATGGCCCTGCTGAAGCACGCGGGCAGTTTCTGGCCGGCCCTGGGCCTGTCGCTGCTCGCGCTGGTCGTGGTCACCGGCTACACGTCGATCAACGCGTGCGTGAAGGCGGAGCTGTTCCCCACGGGTGTGCGCGCCCTCGGCGTGGCCCTGCCGTATGCCCTGGCCAACGCGCTGTTCGGCGGCACCGCGGAGTACGTGGCGCTGTGGTTCAAGGACGCCGGCCTGGAGTCCGGTTTCTCCTGGTACGTGGCGGGCTGCGCGGCCGTGTCCCTGGTGGTCTACGTCTCCATGCGGGAGACGAAGGACCTGGACCTGACGAGGATGGGGAAGGCCGAATCGTCTCATCTGACGCCCGCATCCTGAGACGGCGGTGAGTACGGGGGCCGAAATGTGCCAGACTGCCCCCGTGCTCTCGTTCGCCATGATTATGGGCAGCAGGCGCGCCGGTCCGCAGTGACCGCCACGTACGACCATGTGCGGGCGGCCACCGTCGTCCTCGACCCGCGCGCAGACCTCTCGCACCCGCGAGGGGTCTTTCGTTTTCCCGGCCCACCCTCAGCCGGGGAGGCGAGCGCGAGGGACCAATGGGGGGACGGTGGAGCCGGTCATTGACGGTAAGACCGAGAACCAGTACAGGAGCCATCAGACCATGACCGCAAGCAGCCAGCCGGCCGATTCGTTCCACGTCTTCGACACCACCCTGCGCGACGGCGCCCAGCGTGAGGGCATCAACCTCACGGTCGCCGACAAGCTGGCCGTCGCCCGGCACCTGGACGACTTCGGCGTGGGCTTCATCGAGGGCGGCTGGCCCGGCGCCAATCCCCGGGACACCGAGTTCTTCGCCCGGGCCCGGCAGGAGATCGACTTCCGGCACGCCCAGCTGGTCGCCTTCGGCGCCACCCGCCGGGCGGGCGGCAGAGCGGCGGACGACCCGCAGGTCAGGGCGCTGCTGGACTCGGGCGCCGAGGTGATCACACTGGTGGCCAAGGCGCACGACCGGCACGTGGAGCTGGCGCTGCGCACCACGCTGGAGGAGAACCTGGAGATGGTCCGGGACACCGTCTCCCACCTGCGGGCCGAGGGCCGCCGCGTCTTCGTCGACTGCGAGCACTTCTTCGACGGCTACCGCGCCGACCCCGAGTACGCCAAAGCGGTCGTCCGCGCGGCGGCGGAGGCGGGCGCCGACGTCGTGATCCTGTGCGACACCAACGGCGGCATGCTCCCCGCCCAGGTCCAGGCCGTCGTCTCCACCGTCCTCACCGACACCGGCGCCCGCCTCGGCATCCACGCCCAGGACGACACCGGCTGCGCGGTCGCCAACACCCTCGCCGCCGTCGACGCGGGCGCCACGCACGTGCAGTGCACCGCGAACGGCTACGGCGAGCGGGTCGGCAACGCCAACCTGTTCCCGGTGGTCGCGGCCCTGGAGCTGAAGTACGGCAAGAAGGTGCTCCCCGAGGGCCGCCTGCGCGAGATGACCCGGGTCTCCCACGCCATCGCCGAGGTGGTCAACCTCACGCCCTCCACGCACCAGCCCTACGTGGGCGTCTCCGCCTTCGCCCACAAGGCGGGCCTGCACGCCTCCGCCATCAAGGTCGACCCGGACCTGTACCAGCACATCGATCCCGAGCAGGTCGGCAACACCATGCGGATGCTGGTGTCCGACATGGCCGGCCGCGCCTCGGTGGAGCTGAAGGGCAAGGAGCTCGGCATCGACCTCGGCGGCGACCGCGAGCTGGTCGGCCGGGTGGTCGACCGGGTCAAGGAGCGCGAGCTGGAGGGCTACACGTACGAGGCGGCGGACGCGAGCTTCGAGCTGCTGCTGCGCGAGGAGGTCGCGGGCCGGCCCCTGCGCTACTTCCGCACCGAGTCCTGGCGTGCGATCGTCGAGGACCGCCCCGACGGCAGCCACGCCAACGAGGCCACCGTCAAGCTGTGGGCCAAGAGCGAGCGCATCGTCGCCACCGCGGAGGGCAACGGCCCGGTCAACGCCCTGGACCGGGCCCTGCGTGTCGCCCTGGAGCGGATCCACCCCGAACTGGCCACGTTCGAGCTGGTCGACTACAAGGTCCGCATCCTCGAGGGCAAGCAGGGCACCCGCTCCATCACCCGCGTGCTGATCTCCACCTCGGACGGCTCGGGGGAGTGGTCCACGGTGGGCGTGGGGGAGAACGTGATCGCGGCGTCGTGGCAGGCCCTCGAGGACGCCTACACCTACGGTCTGATGCGCGCGGGCGTGGAGCCGTCGGAGTAGGGCGGCGGCCCGGCGGGCGGCGAGAGCGCCGGGTGGCCCGGCGTCACTGCAGCCGCCACTTCTGGTTGGCGGCGCCCGTGCAGCTCCAGATCTGGGTGCGGGCGCCGTCGGCCGAGGAGTTGTCCGTCACGTCCAGGCACTTGTTCGCCGCGGTGTTGACCACGTCACCGGTCGCGGAGTTGTACGACCACTGCTGCGCACCGCTGCCGTTGCAGTCGTACAGCTGCACCTTGGCGCCGTCGGCCGTCGAACCGGACGTCACGTCCAGGCACTTGCCGAGGGTCCGGATCGAGCCGTCCCCCTGCACCGTCCACTGCTGGGCGGCCGTGCCGTTGCAGTCGTGGAGCTGCACCGGCGTGCCGTTCGTGGCCGAACCGCCCGCCGCGTCCAGGCACTTGCCCGCCAGGCCCACGAAGGCGCCGGACCGGGCGCCGCCCCCGGACTGCGTCCCCGACCAGGTGAACGTCGCCGACGTCCGGGCCGGCAGCGTGTACGTCGCGTGCTGCGAGCCCCAGTTGACGGTGAGGGTCCGCGCGCTCGTCCCGCCGTTGTACGCGATCAGCGCCTTGCTGCCGTCCGGGTTGCGCCAGGCCACGTTCGGCACGGACGACGACGCCGTCGAGGCGATGCGCTGGGCTCCCGGGCGCACGAACTTCGTCAGGTGCCCCATGTCGTAGTACTCGACGGTGTAGTCGACCTGACCGGAGCGGCCGTCGCCGTTGTGCACGGTGATCAGACCGGTGCAGGTCCCGCAGCCGCCGTTGTGCGGCCCCATGCCCTGGTCGACCGCCAGCGACCACTTCGTCACCGACTTCGCCCAGTTGCGGGTGTAGTCGACGATGTCGAGCATGTCCTCGCGCTGCTGGTCGGCGACCCAGGTGCCACCCGAGTGCTCGGTCTGGAACGCGTCCAGCCGGGGATACCGGTTGTGCACCGTCGTCTGCTGGGCGACGTCGCCGCCGTAGCCGTGCCAGGCGATGCCGCCGAAGTTGGGGTGCGAGCGGATCGCGGGGTCGTCGACGGTCTGGGCCGCGTAGGAGTCGTAGGTGTCCCAGTTCCAGTCGTGGGCCAGCACCTTCGTCGTGAGCCCCGCCGCCTGCAGTCCGGGCAGCAGCTCCGCTTTGGTGAAGTAGGCCAGCCCGCTCGCGTTCCAGCTCATGGACGGGTAGCTGGAGCAGCACGTCGGCTCGTTCTGCGGCGTCACGTACGCCACCGGCACGCCCTGGTCGCGGTAGGCCTGGAGGTACTTCACGAAGTAGGAGGCGTAGGCGCCGTAGTACTCCGCCTTCAGCCAGCCGCCGTTCAGCTGCCCGCTGTCCTTCATCCAGGCCGGCGCGGTCCACGGCGAGGCCGCCACCGTCAGCGAGGGGTTCAGCCGGAGCGCCTGCCGGGTCAGCGGCACCACGTCGGCCAGGTCGTGCGCGATCGAGAACTTCGACAGGGAGGGGTCCGTCTGCCCGGCCGGCATGTCGTCGTAGGTGTAGCCGTAGCGCGCCAGGTCCGAGCCGCCCATGGGGTTGCGCAGGAACGACAGCCCGATGCCGTCCGTCGGTGAGAACAGCTTGCGCATCGTGGCGTCCCGCGTCGCCTGGGACAGCGCGCCACTGCTGTTCATCAGCCAGGCCGCGGTGTCGGTGAACGACGCGCCGCCGCCGGTGAACGTCTGGTAGCGGGTGTTCTCGTCGACGGTGATGTTCTCGCCGCTTCCGCCGGTGCCCGGCTGGAAGGCGAACGGTGCCTGCGGCTCCAGGCCGCGGACCACGTGCCGGCCGGCGGAGTCGTCGGTGGTGGTCAGCCAGGCGGTGACCTGCTCACCGGCCGCGTGCGCGGGCGTGGCCGCCGTGAATCCGGCGGTGGTGAGGAGCCCGGCGAGCAGCAGCCGGAGCGTGCGCCTGCGTCTGGTCATGGAAGAGCGCCGCCCTTCTTGGGTGGGGGACAGGGGCGTGCGAGGCGTGAGTAAATGACGGCTTCGGGTGCGCGTCAAGGGGGTGCGCGTTCAGAAGGCGAACGGACAACTGCCTTGTGTCCGCCGGGTGTCAGGTCTGCGCCGGTCCTGGTGTGAAGTCTTGACGGCGGCGTCCGGACGCTCTTCAATTCACGCCGTGAGCTAAGCCGTGATTCAAGAGCCGGTGAGCGGCAGCCGGCGAGGGAGCGCCCCGACCGTCCCAGGCCCGGGCCCACGACCGGGTCGGCGAGGCCGTCGCCGGGGTGCCCTCGGTCTTTCGGTGACGAGGCGGCCCGGGTGGCGGCCCAGGGGGCCGGGGGACCCGTGGCGGGCCGGGGCGCGGAAGGTGCCCGGCGGCAGCTATGCCTCCTTTCGGCCGCTTCGGGTAGCTTCGAAGTATGAAGGCCGTCACCCTGACCCGAGCTCTCCCCCGACTGCTGGTCGCGCTGGTGGTGGCCGTCCTGAGCGGCCTGGTCGTCCCGTCGGCCGCCACCGCGCAGGCCACGGCGGCCGGCGCGCCGCCGGCGGTGACCCGCGCGGCCGCCGCCGCGGGCACGGCCACCGCGGCCCCGGCGGTGACCAGCGTGTCCGCGATCGCCGAGGCGCTGCGCGAGAACCCCGTCTACGTCGACCCGGCCGCCGCGGACCAGCTGTCGCGGTCCGACGCCGACGCCCTCGCGCGGCAGATCAAGGACGCGGACAAGCCGGTCTTCATAGCGGTCCTGCCCGCGGACTACCCGACCCGGAACCTGTTCACCGACCTGCGGACCGCCACCGGCGTCGCCGGCCTGTACGGCATCCGCCTGGGCGACCGCTTCGACGCGCGCGCCGACTCCTCCGTGCTGCCGCGCGCCGCCGTCGGGAACCTCGTGACCAGCGTCCAGGGCGAGGACGCCCGCACGCAGCTCACCGACTTCACCCGGCGGGCCCTGGCCAACGTGGGCGGCTCGGCCCCCTCGACCTGGGGCGGCACCGGCCGGGACGAAGGGGTCTCCGGCACCGCGCTGATCACCGCGGGCGCGGTCCTGGTGGCGGGCGGCGTGGGCGCCTACGCCCTCGTCCGGCGGGGCCGGCGCCGGAGGGAGAACGAGCAGCGGGTCGCGCTGGAGCAGCTGCGGGTCGTCGTCGACGAGGACATCACCGCCTTCGGCGAGGAACTGGACCGCCTGGACTTCCACCCGGCGGAGCCCGGCGCGGACGACGCGATGCGCGCCGACTACGAGCGCGCGCTGAACGCCTACGAGCAGGCCAAGCAGCGGATGGCCGAGGCCGCCAGGCCGGAGGACGTGCGCGCCGTGACCGAGGCCCTGGAGGACGGCCGCTTCTCCCTCGTCCAGCTCGCCGCCCGGCGCGAGGGCCGTCCGCTGCCCGAACGCCGTCCGCCCTGCTTCTTCGACCCGCGCCACGGCCCCTCGGTCGCCGACGCCTCCTGGACGCCCCCGGGCGGGGCACCCCGCGAGGTCCCGGTCTGCGCGGCCGACCAGGTCCGTCTGGCCGAGGGCCGCGAGCCGGGCATCCGCGAGGTCGACACCGACTACGGCCGCCGCCCCTACTGGGAGGCGGGCCCGGCCTACGGGCCCTGGGCGGGCGGCTACTTCGGCGGCGGCCTCCTGCCCGGCCTGCTGGTCGGCACCTGGCTCGGCAGCATGATGGCGGCCCCGGCCTACGCGGCCGACTACGGGGCCGGCTACGGCGACTTCGGCGCCGGCGGCTACGAGGGCGGTGACCTCTCCGGTTCCGACTTCGACCCGGGTGACTTCGGCGGCTTCGGCGGCGGCGACCTGGGCGGCGGAGGGGACTTCGGCGGCGGCGGAAGCGGCGACTTCGGGGGCGGCTTCTGAGCCGGCGCCGTGCCGCGCGCGGACCTGCCCCGAGCCGGACGAGCCCTTCGCGAGGCCGAGGTGATCCGCAGGACGGGGCCCAAGGGGTGACCGGCGGATCGAGCCGGAGGAAGCGGGGGCGCCGTGCAGCGCGGGTGCCTGCGCGTCTCCGGGTCGATCCGCCGGACCGCCCCTAGTGGTGCCAGGCGCGTCCGCCGGTGTTGTGGATGAAGCGCTGCAGCACCTTGAGGGTGGTCAGGTACTCCTCGTCGCTGATGCCCGCGTGCCGCTCCGCCCACAGCTCGTCCTGGAGCGCCGCGGCCTCGGCGTGGAAGGCGCTGCCCTCGGCCGTGAGGTGCAGCCGTCCCTCGGCGTCCTCGGTGATCCAGCCCCGGGCCACGGTCGTGTCGATCTCCGACTGCATGATGTCCGCCCCGGTGCCCAGGTAGGGCGCGAGGAGGCGCGACACCTCCTCACGGGTCCTGAGCCCGTCGGCGGACGCGACCTGCGCGAGGACCCACCACTGCGGCTGGGTCGTGCCGATCCCGGCCAGTGCGGCCCGGATGCGGCTGACGACGGCGTGAGAGGCCGCCCAGCTCCAGTAGCCGATGGGCTGCCGCAGCAGTTCGGCGTCGCTGTGCGAGTACTCCATGGGACGGTCCCTCCGAGTTCGTCCGGTCCGGTTCGGCGCCACCGACCGTAGGAACTCGAGCGGACTTGAGGTCAAGCCTCCTCCGGGACCGGGTGCCGCGGCGAGAACGCGGCGAGCGCCCGTCCTCCCGGTGCGGAGGGCGGGCGCGCTCGTGCCGGCGTCCGGCGGACGGGCTCCGGGGGCGGAGCCGCCGCGGGGGTCACGCGTTCTTGATCGCCGAGATGTCGAAGTTCAGCTTGATCTTGTCGGAGATCAGGACGCCGCCCGTCTCCAGGGCCGCGTTCCAGGTGAGGCCGAAGTCGGAGCGCAGGATCTCGGCCTTGCCCTCGAAGCCGACGCGCTCGTTGCCGAAGGGGTCCTTGGCGGCGCCGTTGAACTCCAGGTCGATGGTGACCGGCTTGGTGACGCCGAGGACGGTCAGGTCACCGGTGAGGCGGTAGTCGTCGCCGCCCAGGGCCTCCGCCTTGGTGGAGCGGAAGGTCATGGCGGGGAACTCGTCGATCTTGAAGAAGTCGGCGCTCTTCAGGTGCCCGTCACGGTCGGCGGAGCCCGTGTCGATGCCGGCCATCGCGATGTCGAGGGAGGCGGTCGACCTCGACGGCTCGGCGCCGTCCAGGTGCAGCGTGCCGGTGAAGTCGTTGAACTTGCCCTTGACGTTCGTGACCATGGCGTGCCGGGCGACGAAGCCGAGCGTGGAGTGGGACGGGTCGATCGTGTAGTCGCCCGTCAGCGCGGCCAGGTCCGCGCTCACGGCGGCGGGCGCGTCGGTGGCGGCGGTGGTGGCGGTGGCGTTGTCGTTCTTGCGGCCGAAGATGCCCATGACGTGCTCCTTGGGGACGTGGTGGTCACTCGCCGCCGAGCCGGGCGGCAGTATGTTGAAAGTTCAACGGCTTCAACGGGGACGACAGTAGACCTATTCCGTTCAATGTTCAACATTAATCGGGGGTGTTTCCGGAAGCCGCCGCGGGCCGGCGCCGACGCCCTCTGGCGAACGCGCGTAGAACTCGGGCACCATCTCCCTGCACCACCTGCACCGCCGCCCCACTGGAAGCACGGCCACTCGCAGGAAGGGTCCCCCATGAAGGTCCGCTCAGCCCTGACCGCACTCGCACTCGTCGTCGCCCCCGGCGTCGCCGTCGTCGGCACCGCCACCGACGCCTTCGCCGTCACCAAGATCAGCCACGCCACGGCGACCCAGATGTTCCGCAACGCCGGCATCACCTGGTCCTCCTCCGGCAACTGCTCCGACCGGAACAACCCGACCTGTACGTCCTTCGAGCAACTCAACCTCCCCACCGCGCAGGGGGCCCAGACCCTCAAGGGGGCCATCGGCTGCGCCCTCAACATCACCGGCGGCACGGAGACCGGGCACGCCTCGGGCACCTACTCGCACTGGAACGGCTACAAGCTCGACTACGGCAAGAGCACCTGCCTGACCAGCTACATCAAGAACACCTTCACCTACGTCGGCCTGCGCGGCGACGGCGCCCCGCAGTACAAGTCCGGCTCCGGCAACATCTACGCCGACGAGGGCAACCACTGGGACGTCCTGTACTACAACTGCGGCGGCTGCTGAGCCGCCACCGGCAGGCCGGGGACGGCCGGGCGGCGGTATCCGGACAACCGCCGCCCGGGCGCTCCCGTACCGTTGACCGCGCCGGCGGCAGCGGTAACACCTCCCCATGACGAAGCATCAGCATCAGGGGGCGTCCGGACTCCGCCCCCTCACCGCCCCCACCCGCCGCGCCTTCCTCCTCGCGGCCGCCCTGTGGGCGGCCGCCACGGGCGCTCCCACGGCCCGCGCCGCCGACGACGACCCCTACGAGGCCCTCCGCCACCGGTGGCTCGGCATCTCCCTGGGCACCGGCCACGACCCGGCGGCCGAGCCGTACGCCTCCCGGCTCGCCGAGACCGGCCGGCTCGCCCGCGCCTTCCAGGCCACCATGGCACCGGCCGCCGGCTCCCTGTGGCCCGGCCGGCCCTTCGACCCGCCGTCCGGCATCACCCTCAGCTATGGCCGGCTGTGGACGATGACCCAGGCCTACGTGCGGCAGGGCACCGGGGCGACGGGCGACCCCGGCCTCCTCGCCGACGTCCTGCGCGGCCTCGACCACCTCGGTGCCACCGTCTACAACCCCACGACGACGCCCCACGGCAACTGGTGGGAGTGGCAGATCGGCAGCCCCCGCCTGCTCATGGACGTCTCGGCCGCCCTGTACGACCACCTCACCGACGCCCGGATCACGGCGGCCTGCGCGGCCGTGGACCACTTCGTCCCCGACGCCGTGCTGCGCGACTACTCCGGCACCTCCACCGGGGCCAACCGCGTCGACCTGTGCCGTTCCGTCGCCCTGCGCGGCGTCCTCGGCCGGGACGACGCCAGGCTCTCCCTCGCCCGGGACGCGTTGTCGCCGGTCTTCCCGTACGTCACCGAGGGGGACGGGCTCTACGCCGACGGGTCCTTCGTCCAGCACACCTGGGTCGCCTACTCGGGCACGTACGGCCAGGTCCTGCTGGACGGGCTCGGCCGCCTCCTCGCCCTGCTCGCCGGATCGCCGTGGCAGGTCACGGACGCCGGCCGGCAGCACGTCCTCGACAGCGTCGAGCACGCCTTCGCCCCGCTGATCCACGACGGCCTGGTGATGGACAGCGTCAACGGCCGTGCCGTCAGCCGCGGTCACCTCAAGAGCGACGACCGGCCCGTGCTGCGCGGCGACCACTTCCACGGGCAGCAACTGATCGCCGCGATCGCGCTCCTCGCGGACGGCGCGAGCGAACCCGAGCGCGCACGCCTGCACGCGCTCATCAAGGGCTGGATCGAACGGGACACCGTCTCCCCGGTGCTGACGGCGCCTCAGTTCGACGTCGCCGACCTGGCCCGGCTGCACGCCGTCGCGGACTCCGGCGTCGCCGCCGCCCCCGAGCCGGTGGGGCACCGCCTGTTCGCGGCCATGGACCGCGCCGTCCACCGCCGGCCCCGCTTCACCGCGAACATCTCCATGGCGAGCGACCGCATCGCCCACTACGAGTGCGGCAACGGCGAGAACCCGCGCGGCTGGCACACCGGAGCCGGCATGGTCCTGTGGTGGGCCGCCGGCGAGCCCACCGACCAGTACACCGACTGGTTCTGGCCGACCGTGGACTGGTACCGCCTGCCCGGCACCACCGTCTCCACCCGGCGCCTCGCCGACCGCGCGGGCGGCGAGTGGGGCGGGCCCAGGCCGGACGTGCGGTGGGTCGGCGGCACCACGGACGGCGAGTACGCGGCCGTCGGACAGCACCTCAAGGGGCTCGGCTCCACCCTTGAGGCCCGCAAGGCCTGGTTCTGCGCCGAGGACGCCGTCCTCTGTCTCGGCGCGGGCATCACCTGCACGGACGGCGTGCCCGTCGAGACGGTCGTCGACAACCGCCGCCTGGGCGGCGGCACCGAGCCCTTCGTGCGCGGTCACGGCTGGGCCCATCTGGAGGGCCACGGCGGCTGGCTCGTGCCCGGCGGCGACCTGCGTACGGTGCGGGAGGACCGCACGGGCGCCTGGTCCGACATCAACACCACCAGCACGACGGAACGCCGCACCCGGCACTGGCAGACCCTCTGGCTGGACCACGGCACCGACCCGGTGGACGCCTCGTACGTGTACGTGCTGATGCCGGGTGCCTCACGGCGCGAGGTCGCGGCCCGTGCCGCCGACCGCCGCTGGATGACGGTGCTCGCCAACGACGCCGGCCGCCAGGCGGTGGCCCTGCCCTCGCTCGGGCTGACCGCCGCCCTCTTCTGGCGGGCCGGTACGGTGGGACCGCTCACCGCGTCGGCGGGCGCGGCGGTGCTGGTACGCCGCCGCGGGTGGACGGCTACGCTCTGCGTGAGCGAGCCACCGCGCACCGGCCGGCCGCTGGAGATCGTCTGGAACCGTCCGGTGCGCCGGGTGCTGCGTGCGGACGACTCGGTCGAGGTGGTCGCGACAGGCCGCCGTCTGGGGGTGCGTGTCACCCCGGGGACGGCATGTCGCACACACGAATGTGAGGTGTCCCTCGCCCCCTGACTTTGTGTGACTCCTACAACGCGGAAGCCTTCCGGGCAGTCGGAAGGGCTGCAAGAGCCGCTGGTTCTGTTCAAGGGCACCAGGAAAACGGGCCGGAGACTGTACGGAGTCGACGGCCCGCTTTCCTTGGTGTCCTTCGTAAGGTCACTACATGACCGTTTTGGAAGAGACGACGGGTGAGCCGACCGGCGAGCCGACGGACGCCCGTGGGCGGGTCGCCGAGTTGCACGGGATTCGTGCGCAGGCGGTGGCGGGTCCGGGTGAGAAGGCGACCGCGGCGCAGCATGCCAAGGG
>NZ_JBEYXZ010000052.1:0-35845 GCF_040645305.1 Streptomyces sp. NPDC046831
GCCCATCACCCCCATCCTGCTGGGGGCCGGCGGCGCCCGGCTCGTCGGGGTGGGCGGCGGGGGGGGCCTCCCGCGCACGACGAGGGGTCCGGTCCCGCCCTGACAGGGCGGGACCGGACCCCTCGTCGCAGGGCGGCGGTACCGGCGCCCACCGCTCCACGGCCCGAGCCGGACAGCGACGTGCCGGACGGCCGGTGCGTGTGGGTAGCGCGCCGGGCGCAACTCGCTGCAGAAACCGCTTACTCAACCTCGACTCCTCGCAGCCGGCGCTCACTTCGGCCCCGAGCCCGGACGCCCGCCGGCTCGGCGGGGCGAACGGCAGGCTGAGGGCGTCCTCGCCGGGCACCCCGGGTGGTCCGGCCCCGGCGGCGGGCCGTCGTCCCACCGGTCCGCCGCCACCGCCGGCCCCCTGAGCCGTGACCGCAGCCGCGCGGCAGCGGCCACCGTGACGGGGTGTCGGTCCCGTGCAGCACCCGGTTGGGAGGCGTGGGACCAACCCTTTCGGATGTACCGCGCCAGCGGGACCAGCTTCCGCCACGACGGCGGCGACCGGCCGGGACCGGGCCGTGCGCCATCTGGCGGCGTCCCGTCATGCCGCCGGTCCCCGGCGCACCGCAAGCGGAGCCGACCCCGGCCCCGCCGCCACCAGCCACGATCCCGGCGCCGGCACGGACGGTGCCCCGGGCACCCCCGCGGATGCCCCGGTGCCGGCGCTCGTCCTGGAGTGTGACGCCTCGCCGCCCGGTCTGACGGGCCATCGGGTCCGGTCCTGACGGCCCGACAAGGCCGTGAAGCGGAAAGGCGGCGTAGTCCGAATGCGGCGCTCCAGTGGCCGGACGCGCGGATCGTGCAGAGGGTGATCATGTCGCCACTGCGATCCCGAGTGAGCCCGGCACAGTGCCGGCTCTCGCAGTCGTGACGGAAGGAACACCCATGCGTATCACGCGTACTTTGTTCACCGCCGCGGCGATCACCGCAACCGTGGTCCTCTCCGCCCCCGCCGCCGGCGCCCTGAGCGCGTCCGCGCCGTCGGTCACGCAGGGAGTGGTCGCCGATCGCGGCGGGTCCGGTGAGGACTCCTATGGCGAGGGCAACGGGGGCCACGGCCGCGGCGAGGGCAACTCGTCCGGGCGCGGCGGCAACGACAACGACTCGTCCGGTGACCGCGGCGGCCGTGGTGACGAGGGTGGCCGCGGCGATGGCGGTGGCCGTGGTGACGAGGGTGGCCGCGGCGATGGCGGTGGCCGTGGCGACGACGACGGCGGACGCTGCGACAACGGTGGCGGCCGTGGCGACGACGGCGGTTACTCGGACGAGGGCTGCGGTGGGAAGCCGCACGGCGGCGTCCACGCCGGTGGTGGCGCGCTGGCCCTGGCGGGCACCGAGGGCGGCCGTGGCGAGGAAGGCGGCCGCGGCGGCGAGGGTGGTCGCGGTGACGAGGGTGGTCGCGGTGACGAGGGTGGCCGCGGCGATGGCGGTGGCCGTGGTGACGAGGGTGGCCGCGGCGATGGCGGTGGCCGTGGTGACGAGGGTGGCCGTGGCGACTGCGGTGGCCGTGGTGACGAGGGTGGCCGTGGCGACTGCGGTGGCCGTGGTGACGAGGGCGGCTACTCGGGCGAGGGCCGTGGCGGGAAGCCGCGCGGCGGCGTCCACGCCGGTGGCGGCGGCCTGGCGGACTCCTCCGGCAGCCTCGGCCTCGGAGCCGCTCTGGTGCTGGGCGGCGTCGGCGCGGGAGCGTACATGCTGCGGCGTCGCAGCGCCTCGAACATCTCTGCGGCCTGAGTACGTCCGGGCCGGCTAGATCGCTGTAGTGTCGCGGTCTTTGCCACCCTCCACGGGGATGGCGAAGGCCGCGACAGCGGCCTCACACCGGCTCCACCGTCCGCCCGGCCACGGTCACCCGTTCATGAAAGGCACTGCGCATGGCCTCCTCGCAGCCACCGCAGACGGAGCAGTCCGGAAGCAAGCCCGCCGCCCCACGGCCTCGCCGGAATCACCTGTTCTGGCCGGCGGCAGCGGTGGCGCTGGGTGCGCTGCTCATCCACCAGTCCCTGGACAGTCCGGTCGAGGGCCTGCCGAACCGGACCTCCGTCCGGACCACTTACATCCCGTACGCGCAGAGCCTCGCACCGACCACACCGACCACACCGACCACACCGGCCGCACCGACCGCACCGGCCGTGGCGGCCCCCGACGACAAGGGTCTGTCCCGCTCCGTGCCGACCAGGATCTCGATCCCGGACATCGGAGTGAACGCGCCGTTCACCAAGCTCTCCCTCAGTCCCTCGGGACAGCTGCAGGCGCCTCCCATCGACGACGACAACCTCGTCGGCTGGTTCGAGGGCGGCGTCTCGCCCGGCGAGCGCGGTTCCTCCATCGTCGTCGGCCACGTCGACACCGAGGAGGGCCCCGCGGTGTTCGCCCAGCTGGAGACGCTGGAGCCCGGACAGTTCGTGGACATCACGCGTACCGACGGAGTGGTCGCACGCTTCAAGGTGGATTCGGTCGACACGTTCAGCAAGGCGAACTTCCCCGACAAGAAGGTCTACGCCGACACCCCCGGCCCCGAGCTGCGGCTCATCACGTGCGGAGGCGCCTACGACCGCACCAAGAAGGACTACGTGGACAACGTGGTGGTGTTCGCCCACCTCGACTCGGTCACGGACAAGTGACGTGAGCCCGCCGTCACCCGCGCGTGCCGGCATGACCGAGGGGCCGGCAGCTACTGCTGCCGGCCCCTCGGTTGCGAGTAGCGGGGACAGGATTTGAACCTGCGACCTCTGGGTTATGAGCCCAGCGAGCTACCGAGCTGCTCCACCCCGCGTCGGTAGGACCCACTGTACGCCATCCGCGGACCGTCCCGGCCCACGGCCTCGGCCGGCCGGTGGCGCCGGAGCGCGACGCGGTGACACCCGCGGATCATCGCGTCTCGGGCCGCCCGGCCCGCCCGCACCGGTTCCGGTCGCCGCCGGCGCCGGTGCGGTCGGTACGGCTGCGCGGGCGCCATGCGAGGCTTCCGAGGCGGGTGCCGCGCCCGGGCCTCTGGTCCGGCCTTCCGGGGACGGCGGTCAGGGGTTGGGATGGAAGGCGGCTCTCAGGATCCAGCCGCTGCCGGTGCAGTCGTGCGGCAGGGGCGGGAACCGGTGGCCCTTGATGTCCGTGCTGTAGCGGTGGTGCTCACCGCAGTCGCACTCGTAGATTCCGGACACCGGCACGACCTGGCCGGGCCGGTGCGCCTTCTCGCTTGCTTGGCTCATACCCCCCTGTCTACGGCGCGTCCGGGCCATCCGCGACCGCAGGCGCGGCGCGGTCACCAGGGGCGCGCGGGCAGCGCCGCCGGGGCCCCGCGCCCCGCGTCATGCGCCGTCGTCCGTGGGCTCCTGGAACTCCGGTGCGAGCGGGCCCCGGTCCTCCTCGGCGCGATCGGTGAAGGCGCCGGTGCTCGTGTCGTCGTCGATGGCCTCCCGGACCTGGGGCTGCTCCTCCAGGGCGGCCCCGGCCTCCTCGCCGCGTCCCTCGGCCTCCTCCTCGGTGCGCCGGGGCCAGCCGGCGTCGGGCCGGGTCCGGTCGTCGGCGTCGTGATCCGCGCGCATTCCGGACTTCGGAGGGGACGTACGGTCGTCACGGTCCGTCATGGGGTCCTCCTCGGGACGCCCGGGCAGGGTGTGGTCGACTCGGTGCGGTTCAGGTTCATTCCCCATCCCACAGCGCCTCCCGCGCGCGAGCAACCGGGCGATGTTCCCCGCCCCGGCCGGGCGGCGGCGGGGGGAGCGGCCGCCCGGCCCCGCTCCGGGCCGGCCGGGCAGGGGGCCGCCCGGCCGCTTCTCGGACGCGCCGGGCCCGCGGGCGCGGGCCCGCTCACGCGGCGGCCTCCGCTCCTCGGCGGCGGCGCTCAGCGGGCCCCGGCGGTGCCGGCCGCGGGGCGGTCCGGCACGGCGGTGGCGGGGAAGTGGGGCAGGATCTCTTCGGCGATCTCCTGCAGGACCTCCTCGACGGGGCGGTCGCCGGGGCGCAGGTTGAGCGAGACGTGGGCCACGCCGAGTTCGCCCATGTCCCGCAGATGGGCGATCAGGGCGTGGCGTCCGGTGCGCAGCCCCAGCCGGATGGGCGTGGCCGCGACGGACGGGTCCTCGGTGAGGTCCAGTTGCATGGGGGTGAGGTAGGGCTTCGGACGGTCCGCGGTGAGCTGCTGCCACTCGCGGGTCTTCAGCCGCAGGGCGCCCAGTGGCCGGGGATAGTTGAGGGACGCGTCGGCGTGCTCGGCGATCCACGCGGCGGACTGCTGGGCGTGGCCCGCGACGGCGATCGGGACGGTGGCGCCGGTCGGCTTGGGCAGGACGTCCAGCCCGCGGTCGGCGGAGAGGCCCGGCCCTCCGGGCAGGGCCACGCCCTGCCCGGAGGGCCGGGCCCGCCAGGCGCTGCGGAGGATGCCGACGCCGTCGCGGAAGGTGGCGCCGCGGTGGTCGAAGTCCTCGCCGAACAGCGGGTACTCGACGGGGCGGTCACCGCTGGCCAGGCCCAGGACGAAGCGGCCGCCGGACAGCACGTCGACGGTGGCGGCGGCCTTGGCGACGAGCAGCGGCCGGCGCAGGGGCAGGACCACGGCCGCCGTGCCGAGGACGGCGCGCCGGGTGACGGCCGCCAGATGTCCCAGGTGGGTGAAGGTCTCGAACACGGAGCCGGCGTCGCCGAAGTGCTCCGGGTCGTACAGCGGTACGTCCCGCACCCACAGCGCGGCGAAGCCGAACTCGTCGGCGAGCCGGGCGAGACGGGTGTGCTCGGTCAGGTCCGGCACGCCGAAGGGGCGGCCCGCGGCGCGGTCGGCGCGCAGCCGGGCGGCGCCCCAGTCGTTGTCGAGGGGGAGTTCCAGGCCGATCGTGGGGCGGCCCGTCGTCCCGATGAGCCGGTCCAGGGCGCTGGGGGAGGTGGACATGGGGCAGAAGCCTTTCGAGGTGTGGCGGCGCCGGGCGGGGGCGGCCGGGGTGGGCCGCCCGCCCTCCGGCGCGGAGGGACCCGCCGGGAGCGGGCGCCCGGGGCGACGGCGGGCGGACCCGTCGTCGCCCGGGGCGCCGGAGGCGCGGCCGGCCGGGTCAGTTGAGGGTGTCGGGGTCCGGGCCGGTGCGCAGACCGCGGTCGAGGGCGGCGATGGCGGCCATTTCGTCGTCGGACAGGGTGAAGCCGAAGACGTCGAGGTTCTCGCGGATGCGGGCGGGGGTGACGGACTTGGGGATCACGACGTTGCCGAGCTGCAGGTGCCAGCGCAGGACGACCTGGGCCGGCGACTTGCCGTGGCGCTGCGCGACGGCCGTGATCGCCTCCTCACCGAGGACGGCGCCCTGCGCCAGCGGGCTCCAGGCCTCGGTGACGATGCCGAGCTCGGCGTGCAGGGCGCGCAGCTCGTTCTGCTGGAGGCCGGGGTGCAGTTCGATCTGGTTGACGGCCGGGACGAGCGAGGAGCTGTCCAGCAGCCGCCGCAGGTGGGCGGGCTGGAAGTTGGAGACGCCGGCGGCGCGGATCCGGCCGTCGGCGACCAGCCGCTCGATGGCCTTCCAGGACTCCCGGTACAGGTCGCGGGCCGGAGTGGGCCAGTGGATGAGGTAGAGGTCGACGTGGTCCAGGCCCAGCTTGGCCAGGCTCGCGTCGAACGCCCTCAGGGTGGCGTCGTAGCCCTGGTCGGCGTTCCACAGCTTCGTCGTGACGAACACCTCCTCGCGGGCGAGACCGGAGACGGCCAGGGCCTTGCCGACGCCGGCCTCGTTGCCGTAGATCGCGGCGGTGTCGACGGAGCGGTAACCGGCGTCGAGCGCCGCGGTGACCGCGGCGGTGGTCTCGGCGTCGGGCACCTGGAAGACGCCGAAGCCCAGCTGCGGCATCGTGACGCCGTTGTGGAGCGTGACGGTGGGGACGTTGGCGGTCATGCTGTGTGTTCCTTGCTGGTCGGTCTTCGGTGGGTGGTGCCGGTTCCGGCAGGGCCCGTGACCGGGCCTGCCTCCCGGGGTCTGTGGTGGGGCGCCGGTGCGGGCTGCGGCCCGGGCGACCGCACCGGTGCGCGGTGCGGTCAGCCGAGGGCGGTGAGGGCCGCGGCGGCGAAGCCGTGGTCCTGCTCGGGGGCGCCCCCGCCGACGCCGACCGCGCCGACGAGGCGGCCGTCGCGGTGCACCGGAACGCCGCCGGCGATGAACAGCAGCGGCCGGTCCAGGGCGGTCGGCAGGCTGTGGAAGGGGCCGTCGGGCTTGACCGCGTCGACGAGGTCGGCGGTGGCCGCGTTCAGCTGCAGCGCCGTGTAGGCCTTGCGCGTGCTGGTCTCGCCGGAGATGAGCAGGGCCTGGTCGTCGCGGCGGAAGGCGAGCAGGTGGCCCCCCGCGTCCAGGACGGTGATGCTGACGGCCACTCCGGCGGCCTCGGCGGCGCGACGGGCGGCGGAGACGAGGATCTCGGCGTCGGCCGTCGTCAGCGGAGCGAGAACGGCGCCGGTGGTGGGGGGAGTGCTCATGGCGGTGGCTCCGTGGGTGGGGGACGTGGTCGGTCGGTGGGTGACGTGGTCGTCGCCGGGGAGGCGGACCGGGGGAGGGGAGGTCAGTGCCCGAGGCCGGCGGGGGCCCGCCGGTCCTGCTCGACGGCAGGGGAACCTCCGCCGGCGGCCCGTGTGCGGTCCCGGCGGTCGAGGAAGGCGGCGAGGAAGGACAGCAGCAGGGCGGTACCGGAGAGCAGGGCGCCGACCCAGTTGGGGGAGGTGTAGCCGAGCCCCGCGGCGATCACGATGCCGCCGAGCCAGGCCGCGAGGGCGTTGCCGAGGTTGAAGGCGCCGATGTTGGCGGCCGAGGCCAGGGTGGGGGCCGCGGAGGCCTGGTCGAGCACCCACTTCTGCAGCGGCGGCACGGTGGCGAAGCCCAGGGCGCCGATCAGCGTCAGGGTGATCGCGGCCAGGACCTTGTGGTGGGCGGTCGCGGTGAACAGCAGCAGCACCAGGGACAGCGCGCCCAGGGACGTGAACAGCATCGGCATCAGGGCGCGGTCGGCGAAGCGGCCGCCGAGCAGGTTGCCCAGGAACATGCCGGCGCCGAACAGCACCAGCAGCCAGGTGACGGCGGCCCCGGTGTAGCCGGCGACCTCGGTCATCATCGGGGTGATGTAGGTGATCGCGGCGAACACCCCGCCGTAGCCCAGCACGGTCATCGCCATGGCGAGCCACACCTGCACGTTCCGGAAGGCGGCGAACTCACTGCGGACGTTCGCCGACTCGGGCCTGCCCGTCTCGGGCACGAGCCTGGCCACACCGAGCAGGCCGACGACGCCGAGCGCGGCGACGACGGAGAAGGTGACGCGCCATCCGGCGGTCTGCCCGAGGTAGGTGCCACCGGGGACGCCGACGATGTTCGCCACCGTCAGCCCCATGAACATCAGGGAGATGGCCGAGGCCTTCTTCTCCGGAGCGACGAGTTCGGCGGCCACGACGGAGCCGATGCCGAAGAACGCGCCGTGCGCGAGGGAGGCGACGACCCGGCCGATGAGCATGACCCCGAAGACCGGAGCGGCGGCGGACAGGGCGTTGCCGACGACGAAGAGCGCCATGAGGAACATGAGCATCTTCTTGCGGGAGACCCTGGTGCCCAGCACGGTCAGCAGCGGGGCGCCGAGGACGACACCGAGGGCGTAGCCGGTCACCAGCCAGCCGGCGGTGGGGATGGAGACACCGAACTCGCCCGCTACCTGGGGCAGTATGCCCATGATCACGAACTCGGTGGTGCCGATCCCGAAGGCCCCGATGGCCAGGGCCAGGAGCGCGAGAGGCATGAAAAGACCTTCCAGGAGGGGGGCACGCGATTGCGCGAGGTGCTTACGAGCGAAGACAATAGTTGCAGACGCGGGATAAGGGCAAACGAGTCAATAGGCCTATCGTCGTAGTAGGCGTGTGCAACTATTGGTCCGTACCCCGCCGACGAAGGAGGTCTCTGTGACCGCCACCGACCCCGCGCTGACCGCCCTGGCCCAGGGCTGGTGTGCCCTCTCGCTGCTGCACGACAGGATCGAAGGGCATCTCGAGCGTGCGTTGCAGGCCGGGCACGGCCTCAGCGCCCGCGAGTACTCGCTCCTCGACGTCCTCAGCCGCCAGCACGACGGCCTGGGCGGCCACCTGCAGATGAAGCAGGTGGCCGACGCCGTCGCGCTCAGCCAGAGCGCCACCACCCGCCTGGTGACCCGCCTGGAGGACCGCGGACTGCTGTCCCGGTACCTGTGCCCCACCGACCGTCGCGGCATCTACACCAACGTCTCCGAGGCCGGCCTCGTCCTCCTGGCGAGAGCCCGCCCCACCCATGACGCCGCCCTCCACGAGGCACTCGACGAGGCAGCCCGCGACGCCCGGCTCGAACCGCTGGTGAGGGCCGTGAAAGCCCTGCCCGCCCCAGCGCCCGCCCCCGCCTGAAAGGTACGGACACGCTGAGGGCGTCAAGCAGGTCATCGGCGCGCTCCTGGCCGACCTGCCCGACGCCGACTGGCGGCTCACTCCGCAGTTCGCCGCCGACGTGCTGTTCCTGCAGTGGTCCGCGACCGGCCCTCACGGGCGCGTGGAGGACGGCGTGGACACCTTCGTCTTCCGCGACGGCCTGATCCAGGCGCAGACCCTGCGGTACACGCTGCTCTCCGCCGCTTAGGATCCGGTCGTGACCGGATCCGGTCGCGGTGTCCGGCAGCCGCCTGACCCGGCGCGAGCGGGAGGGCCGTCCTCGGGGCGGCGTCGCGCGCGGCGCAGGCGGTACCGGACCGATCAGGAATCGAGAAGCGCGGAGGGCCGGGCCGCGGCTAGCGTGACCGCCATGGCCGTCACCACCTCCGCGAACGTCCGCGCGCACGGGCACCCGGGCGCCTTCCCGGCCCCCTGCCGCGGCGCCCTGCGCTGCGAGGCCCGTGACCGTGGCGGCCGGGCGGGAAGCGCCCCACCGCCCGGCTGTTCGTCCTGACCGGGCACACCCACCGGATCCATCCGACCACGACTTCAGGAGCGACCATGACCGGCTCCCCCACCCAGGGAATCAGGACCGTGCTGCACCCCGTCTCCGACCTGGCGCAGGCCAAGGAGGTGTACGCTGCCCTGCTCGGCGTGCAGCCGCAGACGGACGAGTCCTACTACGTCGGCTTCGAGGCCGCCGGCCAGCACATCGGGCTGGTGCCGGGCGGCGGACCGCAGGGCATGACCTCGCCGGTGGCCTACTGGCACGTGCCCGACCTCCAGGCGAAGCTGGCCGAGGTGACCGCCGCAGGTGCCACCGTGAAGGAGCCCGCGCACGACGTCGGCGGCGGCCGCCTGGTCGCGACCGTCGTCGACCCCGACGGCAACGTCCTCGGGCTGCTGCAGGACGGCTGAGCGCCCCCCGCTCCGGGCCCGGCGCGACGCCGGCACCGGGCATCGGCCCGGCCCTCGACGAGCGGCCCGGGCCGCACCCGCGACGCGTCCCGCTCGACGGCGACCCGGAGGGACCCCCGGACCGACGCGCCGGCGCGGGCGCGGGGGACCGGTGCGTCGCGCCACCCGCCCCCACCGTCCCGTCACGGGGACGACGGACCGGCGCCGCGACCGCGCCGCCGGAGCAGCAGCGGACCCGGTGCCCGAAGCCGGTCCGATCGAGCCAGGCCCCACCCATGGAGACCGCGAACGCGGCCCGCCGACAGATGGAGACACGATGAGCACGGCCACGACGACGGACACGCAGCCGCCCGCGCCGCACGTCGCCGACCGCCACGACCTGATCCGCGTGCACGGCGCGCGCGTGAACAACCTCAAGGACGTCAGCGTCGAGATCCCGAAGCGCCGGCTGACGGTGTTCACCGGCGTCTCCGGCTCGGGCAAGAGCTCACTGGTCTTCGACACGATCGCCGCGGAGTCCCAGCGGCTGATCAACGAGACCTACAGCGCCTTCGTGCAGGGGTTCATGCCGGCCCTGGCCCGGCCCGAGGTCGACCTGCTCGACGGGCTGACCACCGCGATCATCGTCGACCAGCAGCGGATGGGGGCCGACCCCCGCTCCACGGTCGGCACCGCCACCGACGCCAACGCGATGCTGCGCATCCTCTTCAGCCGGCTCGGCACACCGCACATCGGCTCACCGCAGGCGTTCTCCTTCAACGTCCCCTCCATCAGCGGAGCGGGCGCGGTCACCCTGGAGCGCGGCGGGAAGACCGTCAAGGAGCGGCGCGAGTTCAGCATCACCGGCGGCATGTGCCCGCACTGCGAGGGCCGGGGCACGGTCTCCGACATCGACCTGACGCAGCTCTACGACGACTCCAGGTCGCTCGCCGAGGGCGCCCTCACGATCCCCGGCTACAAGCCGGGCGGCTGGAACCACCGGCTCTACACCGAGTCGGGCCTGGTCGACCCGGACAAGCCGATCCGCGACTACGCCGAGCAGGAGCTGCGGGACCTCCTCCACCGCGAGCCGACGAGGATGAAGATCGCGGGCATCAACATGACCTACGAGGGGCTCGTCCCGCGGGTCCGGAAGTCGATCCTCGCCAAGGACCGGGCGGCGATGCAGCCGCACATCCGCGAGTTCGTGGACCGGGCCGTCACCTTCACCGCCTGTCCCGAGTGCGGCGGCACCCGGCTCAGCGAGGGCGCCCGGTCGTCGAAGATCGACGGCATCAGCATCGCCGACGCGTGCGCGATGCAGATCAGCGACCTGGCCGCCTGGGTCCGCGGCCTCGACGAGCCGTCCGTCGCGCCGCTGCTCGCCGCGCTGCGGCAGACCCTCGAGTCGTTCGTGGAGATCGGCCTCGGCTACCTCGCGCTGGACCGGCCCGCCGGCACGCTGTCGGGCGGCGAGGCCCAGCGCGTCAGGATGATCCGCCACCTCGGCTCCTCCCTCACCGACGTCACGTACGTCTTCGACGAGCCCACGGTCGGCCTGCACCCGCACGACATCCAGCGGATGAACGACCTGCTGCTGCGGCTGCGGGACAAGGGCAACACGGTGCTCGTCGTGGAGCACAAGCCGGAGACGATCCAGATCGCCGACCACGTCGTCGACCTCGGGCCCGGCGCCGGCACGGCGGGCGGCACCGTCTGCTTCGAGGGCACCGTCGAGGGGCTGAGGGCCGCCGACACCGTCACCGGCCGCCACTTCGACGACCGGGCCGGTCTGAAGCAGACCGTGCGCAAGCCCACCGGCACACTGGAGATCCGCGGCGCGTCGGCGCACAACCTGCGCGACGTCGACGTCGACATCCCGCTCGGGGTGCTGACCGTCGTCACCGGCGTCGCCGGGTCCGGCAAGAGCTCGCTGGTGCACGGGTCGATCCCCGCCGGCGCGGGCGTGGTCTCGGTCGACCAGAGCGCGATCCGCGGCTCCAGGCGCAGCAACCCGGCGACGTACACCGGACTGCTCGATCCGATCCGCAAGGCGTTCGCCAAGGCCAACGGCGTGAAACCGGCGCTGTTCAGCGCCAACTCCCAGGGCGCCTGCCCCGCCTGCAACGGCGCCGGCGTCGTCTACACCGACCTGGCCATGATGGCCGGCGTCGCCGTCACCTGCGAGGAGTGCGAGGGGAAGCGGTTCGAGGCGTCGGTGCTGGACCATCGCCTCGCCGGCCGCGACATCAGCGAGGTGCTCGCGATGACGGTGACCGAGGCGGAGGAGTTCTTCGGCAGCGGTGAGGCCCGTACCCCGGCCGCGCACGCGGTCCTCGGCCGGCTCGCCGATGTCGGGCTCGGCTATCTCACCCTCGGCCAGCCGCTGACCACGCTGTCCGGCGGCGAGCGCCAGCGGCTCAAGCTGGCCACCCACATGGCCGAGAAGGGCGGCGTCTACGTCCTCGACGAGCCCACCGCCGGCCTGCACCTCGCCGACGTCGAGCAACTGCTCGGCCTGCTGGACCGGCTCGTCGACTCCGGCAAGTCCGTCATCGTCGTCGAGCACCACCAGGCGGTCATGGCGCACGCCGACTGGATCGTCGACCTCGGTCCGGGCGCGGGGCACGACGGCGGCCGGATCGTCTTCGAGGGCACCCCCGCCGACCTCGTAGCCGCCCGCTCCACCCTCACCGGCGAGCACCTCGCCGCCTACGTGGGCGCCTGACCGGGGCGCGGGCCCGCACCCCGCACGGCGATGCGCCGCACCGACGTGGCTTACTCCTGCGCCGTCCACGGGCGGCGCAGGAGGGGAGCCTCCGAGGTGTCCAGGCGTCTTCGCCCCCGTCCCGGCCGGTGTGGGTGGCGCCGGCCGGGACCGGCCCGCGTCCGGGCCCGCCGCCGGCCGGGTCGGGCGGCGACGAGCGGCGCGCGGCCGCCGCGCACGGGAGGCGTCCGTCGCGGCGGCCGTCGCCGGCGGGGGCGGGGACGCGCAACGGTGCGCGGCCGCCGTGCAAGGAAAGGCGTCCGTCCGGCCGCCGGCGGCCCGGGCGAAGGCCCGGGCAAAGACAAAGGCAAGGAGGTCCGGTCCGGACTCCTTGCCACTCTCAACGTATAGCGCACCGGGGGGCTTGCGGCAAGACCCCGGTCGTGCTTCAGGATGGTCGGCCGAGGCCGCGACCTGCGCAAACCGTCGAGCGGAGCGCTGCCCGCCCCGGACACCAGGTCCGGCACACCAGTCCGGAACGCCCTGCAGCACGCACGGGTCGCGAGCGCGACCCCAGATCGGAGCCGACCACGTGAACCCGCTGAGAACCAGCGTGTTTGACCTTCCCGACCACCTTTCCCCCAAGGCCGACCCGACGCTGATCGCCGGCGACGAGAAGCACTTCGCGGCGATCGCGGAGTGCCTCGACCAGACGATCGCCGAACTGTCCGAGCGCCTCGACGCCGAGCGCAGGGCACCCGGCGGCCTGGGCCGGCAGGCGATGGACCGGGACGCGGAGATCCACCGGCTGTCCGCGCGCCTGCGCGCACTGCGCCGCTTCGGTGTGGACCTGTGCCTGGGAGGCATGGTCCTCGCGGACGGACCCGAGCCGGTGTACGTCGGACGGCTCGGCCTCACCGACAGCACGGGCCGCAGGCTGCTGGTCGACTGGCGCTCGCCCGCGGCCGAGCCGTTCTTCGGAGCCACCCACGCCCGTCCGATGGGTCTGGCCAGCCGCCGCAGGTACCGCTGGACCGGCGGCCGGATCAGCGACTACTGGGACGAGGTGTTCACCCCGGACGGGTTCGAGGGGCACGCCGCACTGGACGACCAGTCCGCCTTCATCGCCAGCCTGGGCGGCAACAGGTCGGCGCGGATGCGGGACGTGCTCGGCACCATCCAGGCCGACCAGGACGCCGTCATCCGCGCGGGATCCCGCGGCGCCCTCGTCGTCGACGGCGGTCCGGGCACGGGGAAGACCGTCGTGGCCCTGCACCGCGCCGCCTACCTCCTCCACTCCGACCCGCGCCTGGGCCACCGCCGGGGCGGCGTGCTGTTCGTCGGTCCGCACCGGCCCTACCTGGCCTACGTCGCCGACGTCCTGCCCAGTCTCGGGGAGGAGGGCGTGCAGACCTGCATTCTGCGGGACCTCGTCGCCGAGGGAGCCACGGCAGTGGCCGAGGCCGACCCGGACGTGGCCCGGCTGAAGTCCTCCGCACGCATGGTGGCGGCGGTCGAGACGGCCGTCAGGTTCTACGAGGAGCCGCCCACCGAGGGCATGACGGTCACGACCCACTGGTCCGACATCCCGCTCGGCGCGGGCGACTGGGCCGCGGCGTTCGACGCGGCGGAACCCGGTACCCCGCACAACGAGGCGCGCGACCAGGTCTGGGAGGAACTGCTCACCATCCTGGTGGACAAGCACGACGGCGACGTCCCGGCCGGCCTGCTCCGCAAGTCGCTGCGGCAGAACCGGGAACTGTTCACGGCCTTCCACCGCGCGTGGCCGCTGATCGAGGCGGCCGACCTCGTCGGAGACCTGTGGTCGGTACCGGCCTACCTGCGGATGTGCGCCCCCTGGCTCGACCGGGACGAGGTGCGCGCACTGCAGCGTGCGGACCCCCGGGCCTGGACGGTGTCCGACCTGCCGATCCTGGACGCGGCGCGGCAGCGGCTCGGCGACCCGGAGGCGGCACGCCGCAGGCGCCGGCAGAAGGCCGCCGCGGCCGCCGAACGCGAGCAGCTGACCAAGGTCGTCGACGCCCTGCTCGCGGCCGACGACGACGGCGAGGGCGCGGTGACCATGCTGCACGGACAGGACCTGCGGGACGCCCTGGCCGACGAGACGGCCCTGCCCGCCGCCGACCCGGACCTGCTCGCCGGCCCGTTCGCGCACATCGTCGTCGACGAGGCCCAGGAACTCACCGACGCGGAGTGGCAGATGCTGCTGCTGCGGTGCCCGTCCCGGAGTCTCACCATCGTCGGGGACCGTGCCCAGGCCCGGCACGGGTTCACGGAGTCGTGGCAGGAACGGCTGGAGCGGATCGGGCTCGACCGGATCCGCCTGGCCTCACTGAACATCAACTACCGCACGCCGGAGGAGGTCATGGCGGAGGCCGAGCCGGTGATCCGGGCCGTGCTCCCGGACGCCAACGTACCGGCGTCCGTCCGCAGCAGCGGCGTCCCCGTCGTGCACGGCTCCGTCGCGGACCTGCGCCCGATCCTCGACACCTGGCTCGCCGATCACGCCGACGGGATCGCCTGCGTGATCGGCGACCCCACGTTCCGGTCGACGCCCCGCGTGCGGTCACTGACCCCGGAGCTGTCGAAGGGGCTCGAGTTCGACCTCGTCGTTCTGGTCGACCCCGAGAGGTTCGGTGACGGGGTCGAGGGAGCGGTCGACCGCTACGTCGCGATGACCAGGGCGACCCGGCAACTCGTCGTCCTCACCAGCTCCTGACCCCGTGCGGGCGGACATCCGTCCCCGGGCCGGGCCGGTGGGCGGTGCCGGACGCCGGGCCGCCACCGGTGCGCGCGGCTTCGGCGGCGCGCACCGGGCCACACGCCCGGTGCCGACACCCGGTCGGCCCTTACGGTCGGCCGCTTGTCAGGGGTGCCGCCGCGGTTGCCACGCAGGTGGCCCTGGGGTGTCGAATGGAGTCCGTGCCGGGGTATGGACCGGGGCGTGGAACGGACGGTGGTCGTCGCCGGCCGGCAGGTTCGCCGGCGCGGGGCGGCGGGTTAGGATCGGCACTTCGGACTGTCCAAGACTCGCTTGGGCGTACTTGAGTCCTTCGAGGTCTTACATGCTCGACCTGCGGCAACTCCGTTACTTCGTGGCCGTCGCCGAGACCGAACACGTCGGCCAGGCCGCGGAGAGGCTGCACATCTCCCAGTCGCCGCTGAGCCGGCAGATAGCCCAGCTGGAGAAGAACCTCGGCCTGACCCTGTTCGAACGCGGCCAGCAGCGGATCCGGCTCACCCGGGACGGCCAGGTCTTCCTGGCCGAGGCCCGGGCGCTCCTGCGGCACGCGGACCGCCTGGAGAACCTGGGCCGCCGGCTCGGCCGCGGGGAGGAGGGCGGCCTGTGCATCGGCTACGTCGCCGACGCCATGCACACCGGCCTGCTGCCCGGCGCGCTGCGCTCACTGCACGACGAGCGCCCCGGCATCCACGTGGCCCTGTACAACCTGCCGCCCGCCGAGCAGTTCGAAGGCCTGCGGCAGCGCAGCCTCGACATCGCGCTCGTCCCCGAGCCACCGGCCCCGGACGACGGCGACCTGGAGTCCGCGCCGCTGCTCCAGGACCCCCTCCTTCTCGCCCTGCCCGCGCGGCACCCGCTCGCCGACCGGGAGGACCTGACGCCCGCCGACCTCGACGGCCAGCCGTGGATCGCGGTCGAGAACCCGCAGGACGCGGCCTGGCGCGACACGTTCATCGCGTCCTGCACCGCGGCCGGGTTCACACCCGACATCCGCCTCGAGGCCACCGAGCCGCTGACCGCCCTCGGCCTCGTGGCCTCCGGACTCGGACTCGCGCTCGTGCAGAGGAGCATGATCCGCACCACCACGGAGGACGTCGCGGTGCGCGAGCTGTCCTGGCACGACCGGTGCGTGCAGCTCTGGGCGGCGTGGCACCGGGTCGATCTGCGGCCGGTGGTGTCGTCGTTCCGCGGCACCGTCCTGCGGGCGGGCGAGACCCACTGAGGCTCTCCGCACGGGGCTCCAGGACTTGCCGACCGGACGGGGCGCATTAGCGTGACGTTGGTGGGGGGTCGAGGGAGACGCGCATGGCCACGCTGCTCGCGGTCAACATCGGCATGCCCAGGGACGTCGCCTGGAAGGGCCGCACGACGCACACCGGCGTCTGGAAGCGGCCCGCCCAGGGCCCCCGCATGGTCCGCCGCCTCAACATCGACGGGGACGGCCAGGGCGACCTGGCCGGACACGGAGGCCCCCACCGGGCGGTACTGGTGTACCAGCTCGACTCCTACCGGCACTGGCGGCGGTTCCTGGGGCGGGACGACCTCACCCACGGTCACTTCGGCGAGAACTTCACCGTCGACGGGCTGTCCGACGACGAGGTGTGCATCGGCGACCGGTACCGCATCGGTGACGCCGTCTTCGAGGTCACGCAGCCGCGCGTGACCTGCTACCGGGTGGGCCTGCGCCTGGACGAGCCGCGGATGGCCGCCCTGCTCGTCGCCCACGGCCGGCCGGGCTTCTACCTGAGAGTGCTCACCGAGGGGCAGGTCGAGGCCGGGGACGAGATCGTCAGGATCGCGACCGGCCCCGAGGCCATGACCGTCGCCGAGATCGACGCACTGCTCTACAAGCCCGGCCACCCGCGTCCCCAGCTGGAGAGGGCCCTGCGCATCCCCGCGCTGAGCCCCGGCTGGCAGGTCTCGCTGCGGGCCCTGCTGGACGACTACGAGAAGAAGGGCCGGGCCACGGGCAACACCGGGCTGACCGCGGCCGCGAGCAGCGCCCCACCCGCGTGGCCCGGCTTCCGGCCGCTGGAGGTCACCGCCGTCGATTCCGAGAGCAGCGACATCTTCTCCCTCAGCCTGGCGGCGCCCGACGCGAGCCCGCTCCCCGCGGCCCTGCCCGGCCAGTTCGTCACCGTCCGGATGCGCCCGGCCCACGACGCGGCCCCGCTCGTCCGCAGCTACTCCCTGTCCGGAGCACCCGGTGCCGGCCGTTACCGCATCAGCGTGAAGGAGGAACCCCACGGTGCCGGCAGCGGCTACCTCCGCCGGCACGCCGCGGTCGGCGACGTCCTCGACGTGGCGGCACCACGAGGCACCTTCACCCTCCGCGACGGCCGGAACCCCGTCGTCCTGCTGTCCGCCGGCGTCGGAGCCACTCCGGTGCTGGCCATGCTCCACGCACTCGCCGAAACCGGCGACCCGCGCCCCGTCTGGTGGCTGCACGCGGCCCGCGACGGCGCCACGCACCCCTTCGCCCTGGAGGCGCGCACCCTGCTCGACCGCCTCCCGGCCGGCCGCGCTCACATCTTCTACAGCAGGCCGCGCGACAGCGACCTGCCCGGCCGCGACCATCCCCACCCGGGCCGGCTCTCCGCCGCACGGCTCCGGGACCTCCACCTGCCCGTGGACGCCGACGCCTACGTCTGCGGTCCCGTGACGTTCATGGACGACATGACCCGGGCCCTGGCGGACTGCGGTCTGGACCCGGCACGCGTCCACACGGAGACCTTCGGGTCGGTCGCCGCGATCACCCCCGGCGTGGTGCCCACCGGCGTGCGGGCCCCCCACCCCCCGGCCCGGCCCCCGGCGGAGGCCACCGGTCCGAGCGTCTCCTTCGCCCGCAGCAACCTCACCGTCGCCTGGGACCCCGCGTACCCGACGCTCCTGGAACTCGCCGAGGCATGCGACGTCCCCGTCCGGTGGTCGTGCCGCACCGGCGTCTGCCACACCTGCGAGACCGCCCTCCTGGCCGGCCACGTCGACTACTCTCCGGACCCCCTCGACCCTCCGGTCGACGGCAACGCCCTCATCTGCTGCTCGCGGCCCGCCGAGGACCTGACCCTCGACCTGTGACCGCCCGTACCGGGCGGGACCGCGTCGCGTCCACGGCGGACGGCACGGCGAGTCGGGATGCGCTCAGCCGGCTTCCGCCCCGCGTCACGCGGGCTCAGCCGGGCGACCCGCTCGGCGGGCCCCCGCCGGTGCGGGTGATGCGGGTGACGGCCTCCAGGGTCAGGGCGCGGTCGTGGGGTTCCCGGGCCAGTGCGCGGTGCAGCGTCAGCCCCTTGATGAGGGCGTCGAGCTGACGGGCCGTGTCCCGGTCGAAGTCCCGCTCCAGATGAGCGCGGCTGCGGGCCGTCCACTCCTGGGTGAGCTCCCGGTAGGACGGGCGGCGGGCGGCGAGGGTGTAGAGCTCCTGGGTGAGGACGAGGTCCCGCCGGCTTCCCCCGGACAACGTGTGGATCAGGTCGGCCACCGCCGCTCGGGCCTCCTCCCGGTCGGCCGGGCCGGCGAGATGCGCGTCGAACACCGCGACGATGTGGTCGGTGAAGTGGCGGAACGCCTCGCGCAGCAGCTCGTCCATGCCGCTGAAGTGATAGGTCATCGACCCCAGCGGCACGCCGGCCCGCGCGGCTATCTTCCGGTGGGAGACTCCCGCGACGCCTTCGTCCGCGATGAGGTCGAGGGCGGCGGCCACGATGCGTTCGCGGCGTTGCGGGTCGGCGTGTCCGGTGGCCATCGCGTGCTGTGCTCAGAGGGTGCGGACCGGCCGGGCCGGGTTGCCGACCGCGACGACGTCGGCGGGCACGTCCTTGGTGACGACGGCGCCCGCGCCGATGACGGCGTTGTCCCCGATGGTGACACCGGGCATCACGACGGCACCGCCGCCGATCCACACGTTGTCCCCGATGATGATCGGGCGGGCGGCTTCCAGCTTGTCCCGTCGCGGCTGGGGCTCCAGCGGATGGGTGGGGGTGAGCAACTGGACGTTCGGCCCGATCTGGCAGTCCTCGCCGATGACGATCGCCGCGACGTCCAGCGCGGTCAGGTTGTAGTTGACGAAGGTGCGCGCGCCGATGGTGATGTTGCTGCCGTAGTCGACGTACAGCGGCGGCCGTACGTGCGCGTCCTCGCCCAGGGAGCCCAGCAGGTCCGCCAGGAGCGACTCGGCCTCCTCCGCCTGCTCGAGGTAGGCGGCCTGGTAGCGTGCCGCCAGCCGCATCGCCCGCTGCTGGCGCCGGGTGATCTCCGGGTCGTCGGCGATGTAGAGGTCGCCCGCCAGCATGCGTTCCAGGTGGGTGCGGGAGTCCCCCGCGAAGTAGTCCGTCGGCATGCGCCCGAGCGTACGCTCAGCAGCGTACGACTGTACACTCCTGTGCGCGTACGGCCCTGAGGACAAGGCCCCTCCGCGCGCGGCACGCCGCCGCCGGACCGCACCGACCGCCGGCCACACCTGCCGGCCCTGCCCGAAGGGTGAAGCAGCACCGCATGAGTTCCATACCCGCGGCCGGCCGGGACCGGCTGCCCTCGCTGACGGGGTTGCGCTTCTGGGCGGCCGCGCTCGTCGTCCTGTACCACCTCTCCCGTCAGGTGGGTCCCGTCCCGGGGTTCAGCGAGGCGGTCTGGTACGGCCGCAGCGGCGTGACGTTCTTCTTCGTGCTGTCGGGAGTCGTCCTGGCCTGGACGTACGACGGGGCGGGCGTGCCCACCCGGGTCTTCCTGTGGCGGCGCTTCGCCCGCATCTGGCCCCTGCTCGCCGTCAGCACCGCCCTGTCGGTCGCCGTGTGGGCCGCGATGGACCGGCCGGTGTCCGCCGAGGCCGTGGCGGCGACGCTGCTGCTGGTCCATGCCTGGTTCCCCGTGCCGGTCATCTTCAAGGGCGGCAATCCGGCCGCCTGGTCGCTCTGTGACGAGGCCTTCTTCTACGTGGCCTTCCCCGCGCTGCTGGCGCTGCTCGCCGGCCGCCGCACCAGGGTCTGGATCCGGACGGCGGCCGCAGTCGTCTGCGGTGTCCTCGTGCTGTGGCCGGCTCTGTCCGGTCTGCCGCCCACCACACGGAACTGGGCCCTCGACTATCTGCCGCTGACCCGGTTCCTGCACTTCGTGCTGGGCGTCGTGGCCGGCCTCGCCCTCAAGCGCGGCTGGCGGCCTTCCCTGCCTCTGCCGGCGGCCGGCGCCCTGGTCGCCGGCTGGCACCTGATCCTGATCCCATGGTCGAACGCGGTGCCGGACGCCCTGTGGTACAGCCCCTACACCGCCTCGCAGTGGCTCTCGGCGCCGATCTTCGCCGCTCTGATCTGCGCCGCCGCCCGCGCCGACCTGGAGGGCAGGCGCACCCGGCTGGGCGGGGCGCGGATGCTCAGGCTGGGGCACTGGTCGTTCGCCTGGTACCTCACCCACGAGATCCTGCTCCGCGCGGCCCTCTTCCACTGGGGCAAACCCGCCCCGGGCGGTCCGACGGTGCTGTTCTGGGCAGGTGTGCTGACGGTCAGTCTGACCGTCGCGGCCGTGGCCTATCACTGGGTGGAACACCCCGCGGAGCGATGGCTGCGGCGCCGTTTCGTCCGCCCCGCCGCCCCGGCGCGCGTGCCGGCCGCTCTCGGCGAACGCTGAACAGCGCGGGGCCTGGTGCTGCGGTTGCTCGGCTCCCGCCCACGAGCGGAGACGCGTTCGGGCGCGAAAAAAGCGTCCACGACACAACGGTAGGGGACGAATCCCCAGCGGGCGACGCGAGCCGGCTCCGCAGCACGGTGGCGCCACCCACGGCGACGCACAACACCCCGGCATGCAGGGCTTGTCGGTACATAACCGGTCAAACCGGGCGAATGGAATGCCCAGCGGTGGAAACTCCGGCTCTGGACCCCTACAGAACGGAGACCAGGCGATGATCGTCAAGAAGATGCACGAGATGGGTGTCCGCAGCGAGCACGCCTACATGGCGGCGTTCGCCTCCATCGGCTTCACCGTCGCCGCGTGGGTCGGCTCGCTGAAGCTGGAGCCCGGCACCGGGCTCGCCCGCGCCGACCGCTGGGGCCTCTTCGTCGGCGAGTGGGCACCCACCTTCTTCGGCCTCGGCCTGGCGTTGTCCCACTACGAGCAGCAGGACGGCACCCTGGTCCGGGACAACGTCCGCGCACTCCACGAGACCGGCTGAGCCGGCCGGCCGGGCGGTGAACGCCCCGCCTCGCGGCCGAGCGGCGCCTCACGCGCCGAACGCCCCCGCCGCAGGTGCCGCGGGGGCGTTCGCACGAGTGCGTGTCCCGGGTGGGGAACGCCCGGCTCAGGGCGGCGGGTAGGGGGCGTAGCAGTCGAGGGCGGGCTTGTAGAGCACGTGCCACGTGCGCCCCTCGATGACGCCGCTCGGCGGCAGGCCGTGGCAGCCCTGGATCCACTCGATCTTCTCGGTCATGGCCGAGTCGAACACCCCGCTGAGCGGGAGCTTGGGGGGCTCGCCGCCCCACATGTTGCTCAGGCACTGCGCCTGCTCGACCGCCGGGCCGGTCCGGCCCTCGGTGAGGACCGGCTGGAACGCCGGTGAGATGTGGGAGCACGGGGGGGAGGCGGCTGCGGTGGCCTGGGGAACCGCCAGGCCCAGTGAGGCGAGGATGCACGGCACCGCGCCCGAGGTGACCAGTCCGCGCTGTCTCATGCCGCTCCTTTCACCCGGCCGCCCAAGGGGCGGCTCCTGCCGGGGAACGGGTACCCCCATCGTCCCCGTGTCGGGCGGGGCCCGCCAGTTGCACCTCCGGCGGGCACCGATCGGGAGAGTGCGGCTCCGGCGCCGGCGTGCGACCGCGCGATACACGCCGATCTTTTCCGGCGGTTGTTTCACCGAGGCGGCGCCACACCTGTGTCATGAGGCCAACGACGTCAACGGCGTCAGCATGCCGGGCGTCGGTTCCGGCGGCGGCCGGGACGCCGTGCGCCGGCACGGGTGGCCGAATACCCCTTATCGAACAGGCGGTCGGTCGCGGGCCGGGTATGCCTTCCGTGCTGATGGACGCGCGGGCATTGGGGGCGGGTACCGTGGCACGCCTGTCGTGGACCTCCGGCGTGTCCCCCTGGCCGCGCTCGCGAAGACGGCTCGTCGTGCGCCGGCTGCGAGCCGAGGGCCGCTACGGGCCCCGGCTCCGCGACGTCCTGCCCGCCCTGGCGGGGGTGGTGGCGGCAGTGTGCTCGGTGGTCGCCGCACTCGCGGCGGGGTACCGTGCCGCCGGCATCGCCGTCCCCGTCGCCGGCGTCGTCGCCGTCGTCCTCCTCGTCGCGCTGGGGGTCCGGCGCGGTCGGCCGGGCGCCCGGCGCCGCCTCGGCCACTACACCCCGGACGAACTGCGCGAACTGGACACCCAGGGCCTGGCCCTGGCCGTGGCGCGGATGCTGAGGAGGGACGGCTGGCGGGTACGGATGCTGCCGGCGCCCGACCGGCCGCGGCTGTGCGCCCGGGATGCGGGCGGCCGGCTGCTCGACGTGGCCTTCCGGCCCGTGGCCGAGCCGCTGCCCGACGAGGACGCGCCCCATCCCCACGCGCACCCCGACGGCGCGGAGGCGGTGCTCCACCTGGTCGTGCACCGGGGCGTCTTCCGGGCCCGCGACACACGGTGGGCACGGCGGCAGGGCAGGACCTGCCTGCTCGACGGCTCCGCGCTCGAACGCTGGGCCCGGGGCGCGCACCTGAGCGAGCTGCTCCCGTACGGCCGGTGACGCCTCACGCAGCGCACGGCCTGTCACGGGTAGAAGTGCGTGAGCGATTCGGCGACGCAGGCGGGCTTCGCCGACCCTTCGAGCTCGAACGTGAAGGCGCGGTGCATCTGAACGCCGCCGCGCTTGACCTCCTGCACGTCGGTGACGGACGCGTGCAGGCGGACCCGGCTGCCGACGGGCACCGGCGCCGGGAAACGGACCTTGTTGACGCCGTAGTTGAGGGCCATGGTGACGCCCGTGACGTTCAGCAGCTCGGCGAACAGGGGGATGCCCCAGCTGAGGATCATGTAGCCGTGGGCGATGGTCCGGCCGTACGGGCCCTGGGCGGCTCGCCCGGTGTCGGTGTGGATCCACTGGTGGTCGCCGGAGACGTCGGCGAAGGTGTCGATGAGGTGCTGGGTGACCTCCTTCCACGAGGAGTGGCCGAGGTCGCGGCCTGCCAGCCGCGTGATCTCCGGGATGCCGTGGACGGTCAGTGCCATGGGGGTGCGTGCTTCCTCGTGCGGGGCCGCCCCCTTCGGGCGAAGGGGGCGGCGTCGGCGGATGCGGTGGTCGTGGGTCAGGCCGGGACGGCGGCCGCGGTGGAAGCCGGCTGGTCCGCGGCCCGCTCGTCGTGGTTGGGGCGCTTGAGGAGCAGGAGCATGCAGCCGAGCGTCAGGGCGACCTGGAAGACGGCGTATCCGATGACGACGGCGATCGACCCCGTCCGGTTCAGCAGGAACTGGCCGATGATCGGGGTGGTGCCGCCGAGCAGCGTGCCGCACAGCTGATAGCACAGGGAGATGCCCGTGTAGCGCAGGCGGGCGGGGAAACGGCTGGCGAGCATGCCGGCCAGCGCCGCGTAGTACAGGCAGTGGGGGATGGTGGCGACGGCCACCCCGAGCATGGCCAGGGCGTAGTTCTCGGTGCCGATAAGGATGAACATCAGCGGCAGCAGCACCAGTTCGGGAACCAGCATGATCGTCACCGCGCGGGACCAGCTGCGCATCCTCGTGGCGATGACCGCTCCGAAGGGCTGCACGATGACCTGGGTGATGTTCGCGACCAGGATGATCGTCAGGAAGGAGCTGCGGTCGAAGTCCAGGCTGGAGGTCGCCCAGGACAGGGCGAACGTCGACTTGAAGTAGGTGGCCGACAGGCCGATGGTGCACGCGCCGACGCCGAGGGCGATGAGCAGCGGCTGGGTGCGCACCACCTCGGCCACGGGGAGCTTGGCGACCTCCTTGTTCTTGATGAGGTCCGCCATCGCGGGCGACTCGGCCACCTTCATCCGCACGAACAGACCGACGATGACCAGGAGGGCCGAGGCCAGGAAGGGCACGCGCCAGCCCCAGGACTCGAAGGCCTCGTCGGGCAGCTGACTGGTGGCCAGGAAGGCGACGGTGCTCAGGGTGTTGCCCACCGGCGAGCCCTGCTGGGCGAACGCCCCGTACAGCACCGACTTGCCCTTGGGGGCGTGCTCGGAGGCGATCAGCACCGATCCGCCCCACTCGCCGCCCAGGCCGATGCCCTGCACCATGCGGATGCACACGAGCAGCACCGGGGCCGCGATGCCGATCGAGGAGTAGCCGGGGAGCAGACCGATGAGCGTGGTGGAGACGCCCATCATCAGCAGGGTGATGACCAGGGTCTTCTTCCTGCCGAGCCGGTCACCGTAGTGGCCGAAGAGGATGCCGCCGAGGGGACGGGCGAGGAACCCCACCCAGAACGTCGCGAAGGCGACGAGGGTGCCCAGTGCACCGTCGAGCTCGGGGAAGAACACCTTGCCGAACACGAGGGCGGACGCGGTGCCGTAGATGTAGAAGTCGAACCATTCGATGGTGGAGCCGATGAAGGCTCCGATGCCGGCGCGTTGGGCGGTCCTGTTCCGCTCCTTTGCGGCAGACGCGCTCATGGTGGCTCCCAGTCGGTGATCGTGGGGTGGGTGGAGGCACGGGCGTCGGTGAAACAACGTCCGTACCTCCGGGGGACGGTGGTGGTGACCCGGGCCGGGATCGAACGGCTCCGGGACGGCCTGGCACTCGGTGCGGTGCAACGGTGTGCTGCGGGAGTGCGGGACGAAGCGAAAGAACGTGGACGCGAGCGGGAAAAGCGGCAGGAGAGCGGGGGGAACGCCGGGCGAGGACCGGGGGAGAAGCGGCTCCCGCCCGTCCGGCACGAAGGGGCCCCGGCCTGACCCCGGCCGGCGCCGGGGCGGGGTCAGGCGGGGATGCGCTCGAAGACGGCGGCCAGGCCCTGGCCCCCGCCGATGCACATCGTCTCCAGCCCGTAGCGGGCCTGCCGGCGGTGCATCTCCCGGGTCAGGGTCGCCAGGATGCGCGTCCCGGTGGCGCCCACCGGATGCCCCAGCGAGATGCCCGAGCCGTTGACGTTGATCCGCTCGTGGTCCTCCTCGGTCAGCCCGAGCGTCCGCGTGCAGGCCAGCACCTGCGCGGCGAAGGCCTCGTTGAGCTCGATCAGGTCCATGTCGGCCAGGGACAGCCCCGCCCGTTCCAGTGCCGCCCGGGTGGCGGGCACCGGGCCGGTGCCCATGGTCTCGGCCGGCACTCCCGCCCGGGCGCAGGAGACCAGCCGCACCAGCGGCTTCAGGCCGAGGCGCTCGGCCGTGGCGCGGCTGGTCACCAGGCAGGCGGCGGCCGCGTCGTTCTGCCCGCTGGCGTTGCCGGCGGTGACCGTCGCCCCGGGATCGCTCCGCAGCGTGAGGGGCCGCAGCGCCGCCAGTTGCTCCGCCGTCGTCCCGGGGCGGGGGTGCTCGTCCGCGTCCACCACCGTCTCGCCCTTGCGGGTGCGCACGGTGACCGGGACGATCTCCTCCTTGAACAGCCCGTCGGCCATCGCCCGGCCGGCGCGCTGCTGGGACCGCAGGGCCAGGGCGTCCTGGTCCTCGCGGCTGATGGCGAACTCGCGGCGCAGGTTCTCCGCGGTCTCGATCATTCCGCCGGGGACCGGATGGTTCACGCCCCCGGCTGTGGCCCTCCCGCGGGCCAGGGAGTCGTGCAGCTCCAGGCTCGGCGTCCTGATGCCCCAGCGGCCTTCGTGGGTGTAGAAGGGCGCCGCGCTCATGACGTCGACCCCGCCGGCGACGACCACGTCGCTGAAGCCGGACTTGATCTGCATGGCCGCGTCGAGGACGGCCTGCAGGCCGGAGCCGCAGCGCCGGTCGATCTGGACACCGGTCACGGTGTCCGGCAGGCCGGCGTCGAGTGCGGCGACCCGCCCGATCGCGGGCGCCTCGGCGGTGGGGTAGGCGTGCCCGAGGATCACCTCGTCGATCAGCTCGGGGCTGACGCCGGTCCGGGCGACGAGCTCGGAGACGACCAGTGCGGCCAGGGCGGCCGGCCGCTGGGACGACAGGGCGCCACCGAACCGGCCGATCGGCGTGCGCAGCGGTTCGCAGATGACGACGTCGGCGGGCTGATGGGACATGCGCCGTCCTTTCCGGGCCGGAACCCGAGCGAGAAGATGTCCCGCTGACCTTCGCACCACCGACTAAGAAGGTCCAATATCCAATTCGTACTTCATTGAGACGCAGCCGCTCTCAGTGGATTGCGGCCTGCCGCAGCGCCCCGGTTCGCCGCCGGGTCCCCCCGCGCCGTGCCGGCCGGCGCCGCAGCGCGCCGGACTACGGCACCTCCGCCGGAGCCTGGGCGCGCCGTGGCGTCGGGAGCGCCTTCTCGGCCACGGCCAGCACCGACCGCAGTGCGGCGGACGGGTTGTCCCTGCGCCAGGCCAGCGCGGCCCGCAGCCGGACGGGCGGCCCCTCCAGAGGGCGGTAGACCAGGCCGGTCTGCTGGATGTGCTGGCAGGAGGTGAGGGTGAGGGTCACGCCGACTCCGGCGGCCACCAGGGCGAGGATGGTGTGCGAGTCCGGCGCCGCCTGCACCACCCGCGGGGTGAATCCCGCCCGCTCGCAGGCCGCCACGGTGACGTCCCGCAGGGACGACCCGGTGTTGGCCGGGAAGCTGACGAACGGCTCCTCGGCGAGCGCCGCCACCGGAATGCGCTCGCGCTGGGCCAGCTGATGGTCCGACGGCAACGCGCAGACGAGCTTCTCCTCCGCGATCACGTGCGTCGCCACGCCCGGCTGGGTGACCGGCAGCCGTACGAAGCCCAGGTCCAGGGAGCCCTCCGCGACCTGGGCGAGCGCGACGTTGGCGTACGTCTGGCCGGCCAGGACCAGCTCGATGCCCGGATGCGCGGCGCGCACCGCCCGGGTCAGCAACGGCAGGGTCTCGTGGCTGGAGGCGCCGGCGAAACCGACCGTGACCCGCCCGAACTCGCCGCGCCCCGCCGCCCTGGCCGCCCGCGTCGCGGTGTCGAGGTCCGCCAGCACGGTACGGGCCGGTTCCAGGAAGGACTGGCCGGCGTTGGTGAGCCGTACCGAGCGGGTGTTGCGCTCGAACAGCTGGACCCCCAGCTCCTTCTCCAGCTGGCGGATCTGCTGGCTCAGCGGCGGCTGGGCCATCTGCAGCCGCTTGGCGGCGCGGCCGAAGTGCAGTTCCTCGGCCACCGCGAGGAAGGCGGTCACATGGCGCAGTTCCACGACGCTTCCGCTCCAGTCCCTTGATTGATCTCTCCGGCGTCTTGGTGCGACCTTAATTCGGTATTGGACAGCAATCAATCCCGCTGGGACCGTGTGAAAACCCGTCCACCCATGCCGAGGAGCACGACGATGCGACCGGACGATCCGGCAGCCCCGATCGAGGCGCCCGCTTCCGCCGCCCCCCGCCCGCCGCAGGACAAGACCATGTCGATGCGGGAGGCGATCGCCGCCTACGTCCACGACGGCGACACCGTCTCGCTCGAGGGCTTCACCCACCTGATCCCGACCGCTGCCGGGCACGAGATCATCCGCCAGGGCCGCAGGAACCTCACCGTCGTCCGGATGACCGCGGACATCGTGGTGGACCAGATGCTGGCCGGCGGCTGCGTGTCCAAGCTCGTCTCCTCCTTCGTGGGCAACTCCTCCGCCGGTTCGCTCGGCGAGCTCCGCCGCCGGATCGAGCACAAGGTGCCCGAACCGCTGGAGTTCGAGGAGTACAGCCACTACGGCATGGTGTGCCGCTACCTCGCCGGCGCCCAGCGGCTGCCCTTCTACCCGCTGCGGTCCTATGCCGGCAGCGGCCTGACGTCCGTCAACGACGGCATCCGGAAGGTCGTGTCGCCCTACCCCGCCCCCGACGGCGGGGAGGAACACGTCTACGTCGTGCCCCCGGTCAACCCGGACGTGACGATCGTCCACGCACAGCGCGCCGACCGGGCCGGCAACACCCAGATCTGGGGCCTCACCGGCATCCAGGCCGAGGCCGTCTTCGCCGCCGAGCGAGCCGTCGTCGTGGTGGAGGAGATCGTCGACGACGAGGTCGTCCGCTCCGACCCGAACCGCACGGTCATCCCCGCGCACGCCGTGGACGCCGTCGTCGTGTGCCCCCGCGGCGCCCACCCCTCCTTCGCCCAGGGCTACTACGACCGGGACAACGCCTTCTACCGGGCCTGGTCCCACATCAGCAAGGATTCCGCCCGCCTGCGGGGGTGGCTGGCGGAATGGGTGTACGGCACCCGCGACCACGAGGAGTACGTCGCCAGGCTCGGCGAGGCGTTCTGGGCGGACCTGGCCGTCGGCGACGCCTGGAGCCTGCCCGTCAACTACGGGCGGCGGCTGTGACCGCGGCGCACGACGCACCGGACGAACCGAACCGGGTACCGGATCCGCGCGCAAGCGGCCCGGGGCCCGACCGCACCGAACGGAACGAACGAGAGAGGGACATGAACGCCGCCTCAGCGACCTGCGAAGCCGCGACGTCCTCGGAGCTGCTGTCCGTGGTCGCCTCGCGCGAACTGGCCGGCAAGCGCACCGTCTTCGCCGGCATCGGGCTGCCGACGCTCGCGACCTCGCTGGCGCAGCTGACCGTCGCGCCCGGGATCGAGATCGTCTACGAGTCCGGGGTGTGCGGAGCCCACCCGTCGCACCTGCCCGAGACCATCGCCGACGCGGTGCTCATCACCGGCGCCGAGGCGGTGCTCACCATGCCCGCCCTCTTCGGCTACGTCCTCCAGGGCGGGCACATCGACGTCGGCTTCCTCGGAGCCGCGCAGATCGACCGGTGGGGCAACCTCAACTCCTCCGTCATCGGCGACTGGCACGCCCCCGCCGTACGGCTACCCGGACCCGGCGGCGCCATGGAGGTGATGGCCAACGCGCGGGAGGTCTTCGTGGTGATGCGCCGTCACACCCCCCGGTCCTTCACCGCCCGATTGGACTTCTGCACCTCGCCCGGCCCTGACCGCGCGCTGGCGGAGGGAATCCGCCCACTCGGCGCCGGCGTCACCAGGGTCATCACCGACCTGGGCATCCTGGCCCGCTCCGGCGCCGGCGAGGAACTGCGCCTGGTCGCCACCCACCCCGGCGTCACCGTCGACCAGGTGCGCCGGGCCACGGGCTGGGACCTCCAGGTCGCCGACACCCTCACCACCATCGACCCGCCGACCGCGTCCGAACTGCGCCTGCTGCGCGAGGACGTCGACCCCGGCCGCGTCTACCTGCGCTGAGAGGAACGAGGAGCAACATGCGCATCAGGATCGTCGGCGCGGGCGTCATGGGCCGGGGCATCGCCCAGTGGGCGGCGGCAGCCGGTCACACCGTCGAGCTCTGCGACGCCCGGAAGGAAGCGGTGGCCGAGGCCGTCGACTTCGTCCGGCGCATGCTCGAGCGGGCCGCGCAGAAGGGGCGGACGACGCCCGAGGCCGCCGCCTCCGCCGTGGCGCGGCTGATCCCCCTGGACGACCCCGCCGCGCCGGGGGAGGAGGTGCAGCTGGTCGTCGAGGCGGTGCGCGAGGACCTGGCCACCAAGACGGAGCTGTTCCGGCGGCTGGAGGACGCCCTGCCCGCCGGGACGGTGTTCGCGACCAACACCTCCTCGCTGCCGGTCACGCAGATCGCCGCGGGCCTGTCCGACCCGTCACGGCTGGCGGGGCTGCACTTCTTCAACCCGGTGCCGCTGATGAGGGTCGTCGAGGTCGTCCCGGGAGAGCTGACCCGGCCGGACATCCCGCCGGCCCTCGTGGAACTGGTCCAGGGCACCGGGCACACGGCCGTCGTCGTGGCCGACACTCCCGGGTTCCTCATCAACCACGCCGGCCGCGGCCTGGTCACCGAGGCCCTCGCCCTGCTCGAGGAGTCCGTGGCCGACGCGGCCGGGATCGACCGCATCGCCCGCGACGTGCTCGGCCTGCGTATGGGCCCCTTCGAGCTGATGGACCTCACCGGCCTGGACGTCACGGCCGCCGTCATCGACTCCATCTGGCAGGGCTTCCGTCACGCCGACCGGCTCCGGCCGTCCTTCCTCACGCCCAACCGCGTGGTCGCCGGGCTGCACGGCCGCAAGACGGCACGCGGGTTCTACGACTACGGCCCCGACGCCCCGGCTCCCGCCGCCACGGCCGAGCAGCCGGTCACCGGGGACGCCGGCCGCCCGGTCCTGGTGCACGGCCGGGGAGCGCACGCCGACGCGCTGCGGCAGGCCCTGGCCCGCTCGGGGGCGTCCCTGGAGACGGGGCCCGAGCCCTCGGACGGCACGGTGGTGCTGGTCCCCACCTGGGGCACGACCGTGGCCTCCGCGGTCGCCGGGGACGGCCTGCCGCCCGCGCGGACCCTGGGCGTGGACCCTCTCTCCCTCACCACCGGCCGCCGCGTCCTGGCCGTCACGCCGGCGTCGGACCCGGCCGCCGCACGCGACGCGCGGGCCGTCCTCGCCCGAGCCGAGGACTCGGACGAACCCCTGCGCGTCTCGGTCGTCCGCGACACGGCGGGTTCGGTGGCCCAGCGCCTGCTCGCCTCGATCGTCGCCGTGGCGGCGTCGATCGCCGAGCGGTCCATCGCCGCCCCCGACGCGATCGACACCGCGGTCACGGCCGGGCTGGGCTATCCCTTCGGGCCCCTGGCCTGGGGCGACCGGATCGGCGGGCCGCAGCTGCTCACCCTGCAGAGGGAGCTGTACCGCACCACCGGCGACCCCCGGTACCGGCCGGCCCGCTGGATCACCGAGCGCGCACAGCTCGGCCTCCCGCTGACCGAGGCCGGCACCGCGCCCGCCGACTGCCTCGGCTGAGGACCGGTTTCTGTGACGCCCCGGCCCGGGACACGGAGCGGTGTCCGGGGCCGGCGACGCGCTTCTGCGATCGGCCGTCGCGACCGACGCCGACGTACTGCTCGTGCCGGCCGAGGAGGACGACCCCGAGCTGCCCGCGGGTGGCCTCGGGCGCACTGCTGCGCTGGACGTACGAGCCGGACGCGGTCTGGGAGCCGTCCGGCGCCGGGATCACCCTCGCCGGGTGCCGCGCCGCCGGTGCACGAGGCGAGGAGGCCTGCGGCGACCCGGCGCAGTGCCCCGGCTGGTGGGGGCGGCTCCGGCATTCCCGCCGCCCCTGGTGTCGTGCGGGTGATTCGGGTAACCCGCCCCCTCCGGGCGGTGGGAGCCGTGAGCCGCCAACGGAGAAAGGAGCCGGAACTCCATGGAACGTGGCAGCAATCCGGTGAGTCGCCGCAAGGACGACGAGATGAAGCACGAGCTGCAGGGATACCTCAGGTCCGGGCAGCACACACACGCCGAGGACGCCGTCGATCCGGAACCCGAGGCCGACGACGACATCCGCCCGGCCCCGAGCGGCCCCGTGCCGCCGCCCGGCCCGGAACGCGAGCAGGCCGAGCGGGAGGCGGCGGCGCACGAACTGCACCTGGAGATGGCCCGCCATCTGGACCGCACCGTCTTCCCCGCCGACCGGGACACCCTCGTGCGCGCCCTGCGGGACCGGCAGGCGCCGGACGCGCTGGTGGAGGCGGCGGAGGCGCTCCCGGAGAAGGGCATGTACCACAACGCGCACGAGATCGTCGTCGCGCTGCGGGACCGGTCCGCCTTGTGAACCGGCCCGGACGGGGCGTGCCGCCGGGACCCGTCGCGGATCGATCGCGGTGACGGCGGCACACCCCGTCCGGGCCGCCCGACGGGAGGGGAGCCCGCAGTCTCCGGCCGGCGCGCCACCGCCGGCGCGGGCGGCGGCCGCGATCCCCGCGGGACGTGTGAGGCGGCGGCCGTCGGGCACCCGTCGGGCGCACGGGCCACGCCGCCGCACGGACGCGGGCCGACCGCCCCGGGGACGCCCGGAAGGCCCGGCGAGTGAGGCCCACCAAGAGCCGCACCCCCGCCCATGACCGCGGCGGGGCCGCGCGGGCGCCCGATGCCGGATCGAGCGCCGTCCGGTCTGCGCCACCCGTACCAAGAAATCCACCAGCCGACCCAGTGCGCCGACGACGGAGCGCGGCGGTGTCGGACGGCTCCGGGAGAGGGACTCCGCTCCCCGCCCCGGAGGGCGCCCGTGCCTCGCGGCGCGTCGCCGGCGCGGAAAGGACGTCCTCATGTCCGAGGAGAAGACGGAGCCACAGGTGCCAGGGCACGACACACTCCCGCTGCCGGACTACGACCATCTTCCGCTGGGCAGCCTCCAGCACCGCATCCGCACGCTCGACGAGGCCGGTCTGCGCGAGGTGCTCGCCTACGAGGAGGCGCACGGCAACCGGCGTCCCGTCGTGGAAGTGCTGCATGCCAGGCTCCAGGAGCTGCGCGAGGGTGCCCAGCCCTCGGAAGGCTCGCCTCTCGCGCCGGCTCCCGAGCGGCCGCCCGAGGCCGACACCGGATCCCAGGTGTCACCCGCCACGTCGGGTCCGCCGATAAACCCGCCGTCCCACGGCACGCCCGAGAACCCGGCCCAGCAACCGCGATGACGAGGACGATCCCCGGGACACCGGGCCCGTCGAACGGCAGTCCGACGGGCCGGCGCGCGCACAGGGCCCGGCGGTGAGCGTCGTCCGGCGCCGCCCGAAGCGTGCCACGAGCCGGTGCGCCACGCGTAGCCCACGAGCCCACCGACGCAGGGTGCCGCGAAGACCAGGCCGTACGGCCAGGGCGCGCGAACCCCAGACCGCCCAGCAGGAGTACGGCTGGCAGCGGCTCGGTCGCCATGATCAGGCCGTTGACCGCGATCGCGTTGAAGAACAGCGGGCGCAGTGCCCAGCGCCGACAGCAGATGGCTGACCGCGTCGGCGACCACGGTCGCCACCGGTCCGGACATCCCGATGGCGGCACCGCCGAGCGTCGGTCCGACCATGGTCGCGGGTCCACGTCGTGGACTCGAACCGGCCGGTCGCGACGAGCAGGTCCGCCCGGGGCGCACGAGCGGCTTCGGATACGCGCCGGCGACGGCGTTGAAGGCGATGTCGGCCGCCGCGACGACGACGGAGACGGCGAGGAGCTGGGCGAAGCCGAGCCGGCCGCGGTGGTGTGGCACCGCGACAACCCGCACCCGGCGCTCGCCGCGCTGCGCGACCACTTCCACTCCGAGTCCCTCGGCCACTCCGCCGCGGGGACATGGATCCGGGCGTGGGCGCGGCAGCCGGACCGCCGTGACGTTCCCGCGCCCACGACATGTGGGGAGGACAGGACGTGCAACCCGCCGGCTGCGCACCGGACCACACGGTGCGGGGGTGTGCGCGCCTCCCGTCGGCACCACCAGTGACATGGCTCTGGCCGTCCCTCACCCGTGGTGAGGAACGGCCAGGAAAGCCGGCCTGGGGCAGGCCGGCGGCTACTTGGCGTCGTACGGCTCGCGGCTGCCGGACTTGGCCAGTCCACGGCTGATCATGTAGCCGACGGTCAGCACCACCACGTACAGCCAGGCCCGGTCGGCCCGGAAGTAGTCGCCGTGCCCGTCCTCGGTGCCGACGACCGCAGAGGCGATCAGCACCGCGACCACCGCCGCCACGTAGGCGAAGAACTCACTGGTCTTGAAGGAGGCCTTCGTCTCCGTCGTCAGCCGGCCCGTCCGGCCCTCCGCCGCCGAGCGGTCCGCCGGATAACCCGCACCCGTCACGCCGGGGTTCACAGTGCTCATCAACAACGCTCCTTCACCGGACGCGAGGGCCTCGTCGCCCTCGCGAGTCGTGCGGCACCGTCATGATCAACGCTGCCACTCAGCGGATAACCTGTCATGCCTGCAACAAACCTGGGGGAAACCGGGTGCGCGAGAGGCGGGCCCGGCGCTGCCCACGGAGTGCCGGTGGGCCGCTGCGGGTCGGCCCGGTTCGGGGACCCCGCCCGGTTCGGCTGCGTCCGCTCCCGTCGAGTGAGAGTCCGGCACGCCGCCGGTGGGCACACTCGCGTCCTCTGCCCCGGCTGCCCCCGATCGCCCGGCCACGACCATGCCCGCACGCCACGCGCCGGCCGGCGCCCCGCCGGCACCCCGGCCGCGCGTCCGCCGCCCCACCGGCAGCCGGCCTCGTCGCGGCATCCGCCGCCCTCGTCCCGGCCGGCAGGCGGTCCCGGGCCCCGCGGGACACGAAGGCGGGCGTTGCGAACGTCCCCCTGCGGCTGAATCGCCTGAGGCGGGGGAGATGGTTAGCCGGGGCCCGCGACCGGCGGGGACCCCGGCGGCAGGCCCGCCGCCCCACCGGCCACGGGAGACGCAGACCATGGGGACGGTCGTACACGTCCCGCAGACGCGGGACATGATCGGGGACGAGCTCTCCGGCGACGAAGCCTTCACCGCGCTACGGCGCTACGGCGGTGTCCGGCTGCTCGCCGACGCGTTCTCCAGGTTCCGCTACGCGGACGGCTTCACCAACGCACGCGCCCTCGGTTTCCAGATCGTCCTGGGCTTGGTTCCGTTCACCATCGCCCTCGTCGGCGTCGCCACGGCCGCGCACACCGAGAGCGTGGGACGCATCGTCGAGCTGGCCCTGGGCAGGATCGTGCCGGGCGCCAGCTCGGACGTGGTAGAGGACGCCCTGCGCGGCACACGGCGCACCGCCCACTCCGACGTCTGGAGCACCGTCGCGCTGTGGCTGGGTCTGGCCTTCTCCGTCGTCAACCTCGCCTCGGCCATGGCACAGGTCGAACGCGGCGCCAACCGCATCTACGGCATCGAGCGCGACCGGCCCTTCCTGCGCAAGTACGGACGGGCCCTGCTGCTCGCGTTCGCCGCGGGCGTCCCCATGGTCCTGGGCTTCCTCGTGGCGGTGGCGGGCCAGGCCCTCGGCGCCTCGACCGCCGAGGCGTTCGGCTGGTCCGGCGTCCCGGGGTGGTGGGGCGCCCTGGAGATACCCGTGGGCACGGCCCTCGCCTGGGTGGCCTCCGCCGTCGTCCTGCGCTGGTCGCCGCGCCGGGACCAGCCCGGTTACACCTGGCTGGCGTTCGGCTCCGCCGTGCACCTGGTGCTGTGGGTCGCCGCCACCTGGCTGCTGACGCTGTACGTCGCCAAGAGCGGCTCCTTCGGCGCCGTGTACGGGCCCCTCACCGCCTTCGTGGCCCTGCTGCTGTGGGCCAACCTCACGGGTGTCGCGCTCTTCCTGGGCATTGCGTTCGCCGCGCAACTGGAGGCGGCCCGGGCCGGCCTGCACTCCGCCGTACGCCCGGACCCGGGCCCCGGGCCCTGACGCCGGGTCCCGGGGCACCGTCCCGCGCGGGGCCTTCGGCGTGCGCGGCGGCTGTGGCGGCCGTCAGGAGGTGGCGGGGGTGTCGCCGTCGGCGGCGGTGAGGTCGTCGTAGACGAGGAGGCCGTCCTCGCGCAGCCGCACGCCGGGCGTCGGCAGGTGGGGGCGGCACCGTCCGTCGTGCATCAGGTGCTGGACCGGTACCCCGCGGGCGAGGACGGCGAAGTCGGCGATCAGACGGCGGTGACAGCGCCACCAGACCGCTTCGCTGCACATCACGGCCGTACGGGCCGCGGCCGCCTCGGGCAGCAGGCGTTCCATGGCGGCGACGAAGCCGGGCGTCCTGGTGTGTGCGGCGTAGCCGCGGAAGGACGCGTTGCGCCAGACGACGTCGGGGCTGTCCGGAGACGCCCTGCGGAACCCGCCCAGGTCGGGTTCCCAGCGGTAGGCGAGCCCCCGCGCGGGCATCCACGCCTCCAGCCGCTGCCTGGCCAGGTGCGGATTGCGGCGGCTGCCCGGTGCGGTGCGCACGTCGACGACCGCGGTGACGCCGGCGCCCCGGAGCAGTTCGACGATCCGGTCCTGGTCGGCGATGCCGTGCCCGAAGGTGACCAGCGGCGCTTCCGCGAGCGCACCGGGCGTCCGCCCCCGCGCGGAAGGGTCCACCGGAGCATTCACGTCTGCCTCCCGAAACGCGCCGTCCCCGTCGGTGTGACCGGGCGCGCTGCCCGGCGGCCGTGCCGGCCGGGCATAAGGGTGCCGTTCATGGCTGCTGTGCTCACCTTGCAGTGTCGCGGCCGTTGGTACCCCGTTAGTGCCTTGTTGAGTCCCTTCATGTCTGCG
>NZ_JBEYXZ010000053.1:0-34469 GCF_040645305.1 Streptomyces sp. NPDC046831
CGACGGCCGGTACCGCGCCGACGCCCTCGACCTGCTCGACCAGTGGGCCGTCAGCGGAGTGCACGACCCGCAACGCCGGTCCCTCGGTGAACTGGCCTTCCTCTACGCCGCCGCCGATCTCGTCGGCCCACCGCCTCCCGACGCCGCCGGCCGGCCGGCCGCACCCGGCACCCCGGCCTGGCCCGCCCTGCTCGCCGCCACCGAGCGGGACCCGGCGCAGCGGGCCGACGTGGCAGCGCTGTGGCGCCAGACGGTCAACTCGGCGCTCGCCCACGGCGCCGCCCACGAGGTCCTCACCGACTGGGCCCGATCCGTCGACCAGGACGCACGGGGACGCGAAGCGCTCGCGGTCCTGCTGTCCGCGGCCGCCACGGACCGGCGCACCCGGCTGATCCTCCGCCATCTGGCCACCGGGTGGACCAGCGGCACCACGGGACGGGCCGCACCCGGTTCCGGCCGCCGTCTACTCGCCCTTCTCGACGCAGGAAGCGATACCCCATGACCTCACAGGACCCGGCCCACCACCTCCTCTACACCGATCCGCTGCCCGTCAGCATGGGAGACCGCGGCGGCCCCGCGCGTCCGGGCACGGCCCTGCTGTTCAGCACCGACGACGGTGAACTGACCGAGCTGCCGCGCAAACCCACCGTGCTCGGCTCCCTGCGCTACTGCTACCGCTACGAGGTGGACCTGTCCGACCACACCGTGAGCTGGTCCGAACCGCTGCCCAGCGGCACCGGCGGATTCGCCTTCCAGGCCGACTTCGAGGCCCGCTGGAAGGTGTCCGACCCGGCCGAGGTCGTCCGCCGGGGCATACGGACCCTGCGCGACGGACAGGAGGCCGTGTGCGTCGCGATGCGCGACCTGCTCTGGCCGCACGCCGCGCAGTACGGGATCGAGCGGCTGCAGGAGTTCGCCGGCTTCGTGCGGACCTCGCTGTGCAGCCGGCGCCACCGGCTGGCGACCGGCCTCACCGTGGACGCCCTCACCGTGCGGGTCGGTCTGGACGACGACGCGGCCGCGCACCTGCGGGCGCTCAAGCAGCGCGAGTTCGACCAGCAGCTCGCCGTCGCCGGGCACACCGTGGCGATGACCACGCAGTCCCTGGACGCGGAACTGCAGGCCAAGCGCAGGGAAGGGCTGCTGGCCGCGGCCCGCGGCGAGGGCGGCCTCCTGCTCGACCTCATAGCCCAGGACCCGTCGAAGCTTCACGAGATCATGCGGGAACTGGGGGCGCGGCACGACGTCGCGGTGGAGCAGAAGGGCCAGATGCTGCGGGACCTCGTCGCCGCGGGCCACATCCAGCCCGCCGAGGCCCAGCAGATGTGGTACGACATGCAGCGCCCGGCACCGCTGTTCGCGGGCGGGCCCACCGGCCCGGCCGCCGTCGCGCCCGCCGCCGCCCCCGCTCAGCTCGCGCCGGCGCCCGCCGCGCAGCCCGCCGCCCCCTCCCCGGCCCCCGGTTCGCACCACGGCACCGCGGCGGCCCCGCCGGCCGTGGTCGCGGGAGTGGTCGTACCGTCCGGCGGAACCCCGGAGCCGCCCAAGCCGCGGCGACGGGCCGCGGCGGCCTCAGCGCCGCACCGGGCCGGCGGTCCGGCCGCGCAGGCGTCCCGGGCCGGTGGTCCGGCCGCGCAGGCGTCCCGGGCCGGTGGTTCCGCCGCGCAGGTGTCCCCGGCGGGTGGTTCCGCCGCGCAGGTGTCTCCGGGTGCCGCCCTCGCCGCACCGCTGGAACCGCCGCTCGCCCCGGAACCGGCCGCCCATCCCGGCTCTGCGCCCGCCTCGCCAGAACCGGTGACACCGGGCGGCGGCTCCGCCAACGTCACCGGCGAGACCCGGGTCGGCCCGCGGCGCGGCCGCGACGGCCGGCGTGGACCGGGAGCGGGCTCATGAGGCAGCGCCAGGGCCAGCACCGCGCCGTCGGCGCACCGCACGCGGACCGGGAGCGGGAGCGTCGCTGGGACCGAGGGCGGAGCTGGGCGCGGGGCCGGGGCCATGACCGAGTGCGAGGTTGGGCCCGGGGCCGGGACCGGGACAGCGGCCGGGCCGGCAACCAGAGCCGCGCCCGGGACCGGGACCGCGGCGCCTCCCGCGACGACGGTCCGTCCCGCCGCACCCGCCTTGCCCTCACGCTGATCGCGGCGACCACCGTCCTGCTGGCAGGAGGAAGTGCCATGTTCGGTTGGAAGGGACTCGGCGCCACGGCGGCCGGACTCGCCGTCGCCGTCGCATCGGGTGTCCTCCCGCGCCTGCGCAAGCTCGCGGCTCAACCGGACCCCGGCACCGCGGACATGCCGCGGCAGGAGCCGGGCAAGAAGGACGTCCGCCGCGAGTCCGGCCTCCACGGATCCGCCACCGCACAGTCCGGCACGGCACCCGACGGCGACCCGGAACCGGCCGGCAGGACGGCCCGGGCCGCGCCCGTCACGGCCGGCAACCCCGCTGGCCCCGCCGGCCCGGGCATGGCGTCCCCGGCGAGCGGGAACTACCCGGCCGCGGTCACCGCCCCCGCGCCGCAGCCCCCGGTGACCGCGGTCAACGGTCGGCCCGTGACGCAGCCCCGTCCCCCCGCACCCGACTCCGCACGGTACGGGGACCCGACGGAGCGTCCCGCGACCCCTGAACCTCCGGCCCGGCCGGACCACCCCGCCCCCGGCACCAGCCAGGACCCGGCCTCCGCCGACACGCCCGACGCCCACACCGGCCCGCCGGCGCGCCCCGGCGACCCACCTCCCCCCGTACCGTCCGGCCACGGATCGGCCGACCACGGACCGGCCGCCCCCGGACCCGCCGACCACGGACCGCCCGTCCTGGTCCGCGGCTCGCGCGCCTCCCGCGCCCCCTGGCGCCTGCCGGCCGAGCCGGGGCCGCCCGGGCTCACGGCGGACGAGGCCGTCCTGGGCGGACTGACCGTCCGCGCCGCCTCCGTGATCGGCCCCGGCCACCGTGCCCAGGGCAAGCCACGGCAGGACGCCTACCGGATCGGCCGGGACCGCGCGGGCGAGCACCTGGTCATCGCCGTCGCGGACGGCATGTCGGACAGCCTCCACTCCGACGTCGGCGCCCAGGTGGCGGTCTCCGCCCTGGTCAACACCCTGCGCGCGGCCCTCGACGAGGGGACGCCGCTGGAGGGGCTGGACCACCGCACGGCCTTCCTCGCGGCGGCCGGCCAGATGATCGCGGTGGCGGAACAGCGCGGATGGGACCCGGACACCGTGCGGGCGGTCGCCGTCGCCGCGGTCGTACCGGCCCGCCCCCACGTCAACGGACGACGCCGGGCGTGGCTGGCGTCCATCGCCGACGTCAGCGCCTGGCGGCTGAGCGGAGGCCACTGGGAGCGTCTGATCGGAGACGTCAAACACGGTTTCGACGCCTCCGCCGTGTCCCGTTACCTGCCGCACGACCCGCACAGCGCCGACCACGGCACCGTAGAGCTGTCGCCGGCCTGTGTGCTCGCGGTGACTACGGACGGGGTCGCGGACGCGTTCGCCACCGGGCCCGAGGCACGCAGGTGGTTCGCCGAGCGATGGCAGCGCCCGCCCGCCGTGGGCACGTTCCTCAACCACGTCGGTTTCGACCAGGTGCAGATGCACGACGACCGCACCGCGGTCCTGGTCTGGTGCGACGACGAGGAGCACCGCCGGTGAGAACCTGGTCCGAGAGCCCCTTCACCTCCCGCGAGGACCTCTCCAGCGTCCCGCAGGGCACGCTGATCGCGCGGGACAACGGCGAGTCCCGGCTCGTGTACGAGATCGAGGGCAGCCCCGGCTGGCTCGCCAAGCTGTACAAACGGCCCGCCGACCCCCGGCGCGCCTCCGACCTCCAGCGCCTGGTCTATCTGCCGACCGGCATGTCCCAGGCCGACCAGGACCTCGTGGACCGGTGCCTGGCCTGGCCCACCACCCGCATCTACGACGGCGCCGACCTCGTGGGGGTGGTGATGGCCAAGGCGCCCGAGGAGTTCTTCGCCCCGCTCAAGGCGCTGTCCGGCTGGAAGGACCCCGCACCGCTGCCGCTGGACTGGCTGATGAAGCCGGCGGACAAGTGCGCCCAGGTGGGGCTGCGTCCCCCGGACCCGGAGACCCGGCTGCGTGCGGTGGAGGAACTGCTGTCCGTCGGCGCGCTGTTCGCCCGGCACGACATCGTCTACGCGGACTGGTCCTACCGCAACGCGCTGTGGAACCAGCACACCGGCGCGGTCTTCGTCATCGACATGGACTCCTGCGGCATCGGCTCCCGGGACTGGGTCGAATCCCCGGGCTGGGCCGATCCGCTGTTCCCGGACCGGACGCGGCGCCCGACGGTGGCCAGCGACCACTACAAACTGGCCGTGATGGCCCTGCGCTGCCTCACCGCCGAGCGACAGGACCCGCTCGACGCGCTCAGCGTCCTCGAAGCCGAGACGGGAAGCGTCCCGCTGACCCGGCTGCTGCGGCGGACCCTCACCGCGAAGCGCCCCCAGGACCGGCCGGACTGCCGGGAACTGCTCGCAGCGGTGCAGCGAATCCGCGGCACGGGAGCGACCGCCGCCCCCGACGCCCCTGCTGACCCGTCGGCGACGCGGCCGCGGTCGTCCGCCGGAACGGGCGCGGGTACGGGAACGGGCACGGGCAATGTCACCACCTGGATCAGGGTCGGCCCCTCGGCCGGTGCCGGTGCCGGTACCGCGAGTGCCGGCACCAGTACGGCGGGAGCGGGCACCAGGACCGCGGGCGTCGGCAGGCAGAAGCGCGGCACGCAGAACAGCGCCACGGCGTCGAACGTGACGGGCAGGGTGAACCTGCGCGACCGCTCGGCGACACGAACGCCGGCCGCATCCGCCCCGGCGACACCCCCACCACCGACCCCGCCGACCTCGCCCGGTCCGCCGGCCTCGCGCGGCACCGGGGGAACCACCAGCACCGGGGCCGAGGCACCGGCTGCCGCGCCGACCGCACCCGTGCCCGACCCCTTCCACACGGGCGACCCGCGCTCCACCCCGACCCCGCCGACCACAACGAGCCCCAGAACAACCACCGGCCGAAACAACACCCGCACGAACGGCCGCCGTCCACAACCCACCCGCCCGCGCGGCACCCTCCGCGCGGCCATGCCCGCGGCCCTGCTCTGGGCGCTGATCATCGCCATCTGCTGTGCCGCCTGGTTCTTCTGGGCAGGACCCGGCGCCTGAACCCACGCCTGGTACGACAAGGGAGAAAGAGAAATGAACGACCACTTCGCGGACACATCCGTGGGCTTCAAACCCAAGGGGCTGCCGGCCTACCTGGTCCTGGACACCTCCAAGTCCATGAAGCCCCACGAACGGCTGCTCAACGAGACGCTGCTGAAGATCTACGACACCCTCTACACCAGCCCGCAGCTGTCGGAGTTCATCCACCTGTCGGTGCTCTCGTTCAACACCCAGCCGCACCTGGTGACGGCCATGACCGACATCGAGGTGCTGCAGACGCTGCCCACGGTCACCTGCGACGGGCTGACCAACATCGGGCCCATGTGCGAACTGCTCAGGGCCCGCATCACGGAGGACGTCCGCACCCTCGCGGAAGCCGGCACCGAGGTCCTGCGCCCCGTCGTCTTCCTCCTGACCGACGGCCTGCCCACGGACAAGCCCTCCGGGTCGTGGAAGCGTGACCTCGACGCGCTCCAGGACCGCTCCTGGAAGCCGCGGCCGAACATCATCACCTACGGCTTCGGCGACGCGAGCGAGTCGGTCCTGAGCACCATCGCCACCGCCGCCGCGTACATCGCCGAGGACGGCGACGGCGACAACGGCGCGGCCCTGGCGGAGGCCATGGAGAGTCTGCTGAACTCCCTCGTGGCATCCGCCCGTGTGCAGAGCCTCCAGATACCGGAGGAGGTGGAGGGCTACCGGACACTCCCGCTGGACTTCGTGGGCTGACCGAAGCGGCACTCAGCAGGGGCGCGTACACCCTGCCGACGCGCCGGCGCGCCCACCGCCGTCCACACGACGACGCGGCGACACGGCCACACGTGCGCCCGCCGTCGCTACGACATGCGGCAGCGCCCCGAGGACCCGCCCCGGGGCGCTGCCGCACGACGGACCTGAGGGGCTGAGCAAGGAAGTCCGCCGTCGCACCGACGTGGTCGGCATCTTCCCCGACCGCACCGCCGTCATCCGGCTCGTCGGCGCGGTGCTGGCCGAGCAGAACGACGAGTGGACCGAGACCCGCCGCTCCATGGGCCGCGAACTCCTCGCCAAAGCCCGCCTCCACCCGGTCGAGTCAGAAACCGACGCCACCGCCCTGCCCGCCGAACTCACCGCATAGCCTCAAAGCGAGATCACCGAGTGGCCGTCGGTACACCACTCCAGCGGACGTGACCTCACCAGCTTCCCGAACTGCGTCGGGTCCAGCCCGGCCAACGGGGCTGTCCAGGACAGTGCCGACGCGCCGCCGGCGCTGCGAGTCCATCCTGGCCGGTTGCTCCCTCAGCGCGAAGTTACCTACCCCACGTTTCAGCCGTTGGCTGAGCGCTGCCTCTTGCCGAACCGTTGACCTCAGTAACCGATGACGCACCTGCACACCGGTGAGTGAGGTTCACAAAGATGGCAGACATCACCCCGAACGAAACCATGCGGCTTCTCCCGTCCGCCGCCCGGTCCGGCCCGCCGGCCCACGCAGTCCCCGGCGGACTGACGCGCTGAAGTGCCGGCCCATGGACTATTGCATCCCGTGCAGCCGCACCCTCAACGGCACTGTGACGTGCCCGGAGTGTGGGGCCTACGACTCCGAACTCGCGCAGACCATCGACCGCGCCAACAGCGCTCCAGCGGTGAACGCCACGGTGCCGAAGGTCTACTTCGGTCAGGAACCGGGCTCCCCACCAGCGCAGACGATCGACCGCGGCAACAGCGCCCCAGCCGTGAACACCACGGTGCCGGAGGTCCCCTTCGGTCAGGAACCGGGCTCCCATGAGGTACCCGACGTGTCGTCGTCCCCGGAACTCCGGCAAGCTGCACCGAGTGCCGGGCGCAACCGCCCGGGGAGGCTGAAGAGGCACGCCGGCCTGGCGCTTGTCGCGGCCGCCTGCACCCTGTTCGGCGGCGTAGCCACTGCATCGCTGCTGCCCGAGCAGACAAGCCCGCGAGCGGCGCGGATACCGGAACAGCCGATCCCCGACGAGCCCCGGTTCCAGGCCCCCGAATCATCGACTCCACCGGAGCCCACGGCCACACACTCATCCCGAGCAGGTCGCCGGGGCGCGATCGGTGACCGTCCTTCGCGCGTGCGACCGACGGCGTCCCACCGGAAGCCACCGACTGTCCGGACTCCCGCTGCCACCACCAGTTCGCCTCCACCCGTGAAGGCCGAACCGACACCCCGGCCTCCCAGCGGCCGCCCCGGTTCGACCTCGCAGCCGGCGACTCCCTCCAGGACACCGTCCGTGACGCCTTCCGGCGGAGTCAGCGCTTCCCCCACGGTCAGTGCCTCACCAAGCACCGAAGGCGGCGCCCGTGGCTGATCCATGGTGCGGGGTACGGATTCGTCTGCCGGCAGCCGATCCGCAGAGAGACCGGCCTCTCGGCGCCACGCCCCACGCGTGGTGGGGCCAGTCGTCCCGGACCTGATGGACGCCGTCGACAGCGTCTGCCGGCAGGTCCATCAGCAGCCCGTCCTGCCACGGGCTCGGCCGCGAACAACACGCGCACCCGCACCTCGTCGCCAGAGCGTTTCGGCAGAGGTGTGGTCGGGTGCCGGCGGGCACGGAGGCTGGTGATCCCCATGCCCGCAGAGTGCGACCGTGATGGCTGCGCCAGGAGGCCCTCACATCACCGCCGGCTTCCATGGGGAGGATCGCGTCATGGGCAAATGCCTCGCGAACCGGTTCAGTATGACCTGGCTGGCCCCGTCGGGTCGGGAGGCCAGTGCCCGGGCCGGGACGGCCGGCGGCCACCCGGGCGGCGGCGGGTGAGCAGACAGGCCGGCACGGCCACGGCCGCCCCCAGGTACAGCAGCTGCGGATAGCCGTAGGCATGCACGACCGGTCCGCCGATCGCACCGGCCAGCGACAGCCCGATGAACAGGGCGCTGTTGTTCCACGACAGCATCCCTGTCGCCCGCTCGGGAAAGGTGTCCACCAGATGCCGCTGCTGAGCGGGGAAGAAGGCGTAAGCAACCAGTGCGAACAGGGCCAGCGCGACCGCCAGCGCCCAGGTGAACGGGAGGACCAGAGCGACAGCGGTCTCGGCCGCGGCCATGAGGGCGAGAGCCGTGCCGGTGACCCGCACCGCACCGGCCCGGTCGGCGAGCCGGCCTCCCGCCTGCCCGCCCACGACAGCCGCGATGCCGTACGCCACCAGCAGCCACGACACGTCGGCCGCCCTGCCGTCGGCATGCAAGGCGACGGCCAGGAAGGTGTACAGGCTGTAGGCGGAGAACGCCCACAGAGCAGTGACCGCGACCGCGAAGGCCGCCGTACCCGCACCCCGCTGCCCACCGGGCACCGGCTTGCCGACAAGCGCCTCACCGGCATCTGGCGTGCTGCCGGCAGCCCCGCTGCCCGCGGCGGGGCTGCCAGCAGCCGGGGCAGGGGTCGGGCCGGAACGCCAGACGAAGGCGTGCGGGACGGCCAGTACGCAGGTGCCGACGGCGAGGATCACGAACGCCGCCCGCCAGCCCGTGTGCCGGCTCAGCAGTGCTCCCGCCGGGGCACCCACCCACAACGCGGTCAGCAGACCCGATCCCACGACCGCCAGCACCTGCGCCCGCGCCGTGACCTGCGCACGAGTACTGACCAGCGCGTACACCGTGGGTCCGGTGGCCGCCGCCGCCACACCGGCGACCACTCGGGTGGCCAGCAGCAGCCCGAAGGAGGGAGCCAACGCCGTGGCGACATTGGCCAGCGAGAACAACACCAACCCACCCGCCAGGATCCGGGCACGGTCATAGCGGTCGCTCAGCCACCCTGCGAACGGCGATGCCACCACGTACGCCAGGGAGAACGCCGTGATCAGCAGACCGGTACTGGCCGGAGCGACATGCAGCGAGGCGGCGATGTCGGGCAGCAGCGGCGCCACCACGAAGAGGTCGGTCCCCACCAGGAACTGCGTCACCCACGCCAGGGCGACAAGGCCGGCCGACAGGCGGGACGTCGCCGGCTCTGGCCCGCTGCTCGTCGAGTCCATGATCCGAAGCTAGGTCCGCCGCCGCACACCCGCCACCGGCCCGCGCCAGGCCGGACACGCTGTGCGCGGTGGGGCGGGCGGCCGCCGGCCGGGCCCCGCCCGGGGCGCTGCTGACCGTCGTACGGGGCAGTGAGAGAGCGGGAGCCAGTGAGACTGACTCCCGCTCTCTCATGTCGGCATTCGCCCTGGTCAGACCTGCTCAGGTGTTCGGGTTGTCGATGTATGAGCCCTTGTAGCAGGTATCGCTGCCAGCATCGTCTACGCAGGCGATCACACGAACGCCGCTGATATTGCTGGAGGCTTCCCAGTAACGTCCGCTGCGCGTAACGGTGCTGTTGTACCCCTGGTCGTTACGCAGATTTGCGATGTCGTCCCCATCGGGGTTCAAACCCGTGTAAACACGGATGAAGGCGTAGACAGCGTGGCTGTCTCCCTTGGTGTCGCTAACGCTTTGGCTGATGTTGTTGATGGTGCAGCACCCGCTCCACGACCAGGAAGCGCTGGCGGACACTCCCGTGCCCGACGCGGAGCCCGACGCTGCGAAAGCATTTGTGCCTGCACCGAGTACAAGCACGGCAGCACCGCCGACGACGCCCAGGACGTACGAGAGCCGCTTCGAACGAATCTTCGTCAAGGTTCCCCCAAGCAAGCGGAAAGTTGAGCGCAGTGTGGCCTTGATCAGAAACGTGGCACCACCCTCAAACAGGCCATGGACCAGGAGACATGCACGGAGCGAAGTGCGCACGTCGGTGCCTGCGTGCTTACTAGCTCTCGCCTGCGTAGCAAGTCAGAGCCATTGATCCGCTGTCTGAATACGTCTGATCAGATCCACGCCGCTTCACCCGCCCGGCTCGGCGAAGAGACTGCCGCGATCTGGTCGGAGCGGTTCGAGCAGCTTCACCGCGAGGCCACCGACGCCGATCTCGCCCCCGTCGAACCTGCTCGCGGATGGCGGCATGCGAGCGGCCGACGAACCGGTCGACGACCTCGTCCTCGATGAGTGGCCGGCCCAGTTCCGTGCCGAGGGTGACCTGGACGCGGGCGGCGATGCGTTGGCTGTCGACCAGCACGCCGTCGCAGTCGAATGCGACGAGCTCAATCGACTTGAATCATCCCGGCAGCGTAGGGGCTTGCCTGGTGATGGCGATACGACCTGATCAGCGTGTCGGAGGTCTTTCGCGATCACTGAGAGACGGTGAGAAGTAGCGGGAGTCAGTGAGACTGACTCTCGCTACTTCGCGTCGGCATCGGGCTGGTCAGAGCCCAGTTCTTGCTGGCTGACTGGCGAGTGCCCCCACCAGGATTCGAACCTGCGCATACGGCTCCGGAGGCCGTTGAAGGAACACGCAAAGTGGCTGGTCGTAGACGTGGGTCGTTCTGGGAAGCCAGCGCCCGTCCACATATGGTCCATGACGGGAGATCGCCAGCGAGAGGCCTCAGAGCGGCTACGCGGCGCTCTGAGCGCTCATGGCGTGTAGCTCAGACACAGGAGCGGTGTGGACGGCCGCCTTGTGTGCTGGCCATTGGCTGGTTTGTAGTTCAGCCATGACCAGGCATCGGTCAGGAATGTGCGCAGGCCCACGAGACAGGTCCGTAACGTCGACCGCGCCACGTACAGCGTAGGTGAGCGAGTCAGCTCCATCTGACGGAGTGGGCGTCTGCCGAACCGACCTGCCCGACGTCGGGCCGCCGATATCCTCCGTTTGTCACCCGGTTGTTGTACGAGGGCGTGAAGATGTTGCAGCGGGCATGGAGCAGCGACCGCAGACTGACCGCCATCAGCCGTGGAGGGCTCTCTGCGCCCGCCCGGCAGGCCGTCGTCGACAGACAGGTCACCCCAGGATGTAGCGTCCTGGATTACGGATGTGGACGTGGCGACGATGTGCGTGCACTACAGCACCTCGACTGCCAAGCCGTCGGGTGGGACCCCTTCTACAAGCCCGACGCGAAGCTGGAGCCCGCGGACGTTGTGCTCCTCACCTACGTCCTCAACGTCATCGAAGATCCCAACGAGCGCCGAAAGACGCTGAAAGGGGCCTGGGATCTGACGGGCACTGTGCTCGTCGCCTCGGCCAGGCTGACGTGGGAGAAGTCGAAGGTCAAGGGCGAGACCTTCGGCGACGGGCTCCTCACTAGCAGGCAGACCTTCCAGCATCTCTTCAAGGCGAGCGAGCTACGAGACTACGTTCAGGAAGTCACAGGTGTACGGACCGTGTCCGCTGCTCCAGGAGTCGTCTACGCCTTTAAGGATGAGACGGCACGGTTGAGCTACCTTGCTCAGCGGATCGTTCCTGACGCGCAGTGGCTGGCTTCCGAGGACACGACTTCGGCGATTGCTGCGGTGGTCGATCACGTGGAACGCCGCGGACGCGTGCCCCGTATGGAAGAAGTACCTCAGCCCATGGCTGAACTTCTCAGGCATCTGCGCCCCAGCGAGCTGAGCCGTCTGGTCCGGGACTCGGCAGATCAGAACAAGGTCGAAGAAGGAGCGAAGCGGTCCACCCTCAACACGTTGCTCTTTTTGGCCGTCGAGCTCTTCAACGGCCGCGGTCCGTTCAACAGCCTCCCGCTCAACGTCCAACTCGACGTCCGCGCCTTCTTCTCCTCCTACAAGGAAGCCTGTCAGCGATCCGACCGCCTGCTGCTCAAGCTGCGCGACGACGCGTACATCCGCGGCGCCATGAATGCCTCAGCGGTCGGGAAACTGACCCCAACGGCCTTGTACGTCCACCAGCGAGCACTCGACCGCCTGCCCACGGTGCTACGCCTATACGAGCATTGCGCCTCGATCGCTGCCGGCCGCCCGCAGGAATGGACGCTGGCTAAGCTCCGTCACCAGGGCCGGGCAGTGAGCTGGCTGGACTACCCGGACTTCGACACCGACCCGCATCCACGGACGCTGTCCTCGTACCAGGTGGACCTCAAGACGCTGGAGACGTCCTTCACCTCGTACGCCGACTCCCAAAACCGGCCGCTGCTCCATCGCAAGCACGAGTTCCTGGCCGCGGACGACCCGGACGCCGAGCGATACCAGCGGCTCACGGCGGCGGAGGTGAAGGCGGGCCTATATGAGCACCCTCACCTCATCGGCACGGAGAACGGCTGGGAAGCCGAGCTCATCCGTTGCGGCCGTGAGCTGCGCGGTCACCGATTGGTACGCCGGTATACAGAATGACTGGTCACGAGGCGTCGGACTGCATGTGCGCAACCAGATCTGCCACCGCGTCGACATCCAACTCTGAGGCCTGGTTCGGGAACCAGGACAGCCGGAGGCCGTTCGATGCCGATTCCTCCGGTAGGCCCATCGCAGTCAGAACGTGGCTGGGCGTATAGGAGGCGCTCGTGCACGCGGAGCCGGTCGCTACGGCCACCTGTTCCTTCAGGAGGACTATGAGAGCCTCCGCGTCCACGCCGTCGAAGGAGAGGTTGAGAATGTGCGGAACCACGTGGTCCTGGTCGCCGTTGATGCGGAATCGAGTCCGCCCGAGCGCGTCAAGGAGACGGTGCCGTAGTTCCGCGGCAGCCTTGCTCCACTGGGCGTGCTCCTTGTGGAAGATTCGAGCAGCCTCGGCGAGCCCCATGATCAAGGGCACGGGCAACGTTCCTGGCCTCAGCCCTCGCTCCTGACCACCACCGAACATGATCGGCTGGAGTGGCAGCTCGTCCCAGCCCTGATGCCGGGCCACCAGCATTCCGACGCCCTTAGGGGCGCCGATCTTGTGGCCACTGACACTGATCAAATCGATCGGCGCAGTCAGATCTTGTGACAGCTTCCCATAGCCCTGGGCCGCATCTACGTGGAAGTACGTCGGGGTGTCGCGGAGCCGCTCGGCGAGTTCGACCACGGGCTGGACGACTCCCGTCTCGTTGTTGACGTGCATGAGTGAGACAAGGAGGGTGTCCGGACGCAGCCGCTCCAGCACTGCATCTACCGAGACACGGCCGGACAATCCTGGCTTAATGAAGTCGACCTCGAAGCCGCGAGATTGCAGGTGCTCCAAGGGTTCGATGACAGCCTTGTGCTCGATCGCCGAGGTGATGATGTGACGCCTACCACTCTGCTCGCCGTGGGGGGCAAGGCCGAGCAGTGCGATGTTGTTACTCTCGGTAGCACCGCTCGTGAAGACCAACTCGTCCGGCTCGGCGCCGAAAGTGCCAGCCAGGTACTGGCGCGACTGCTGTACGCCACGCTTCGCACGGCTGCCGTACTCGTGGGTCCGGCTTCCCGCGTTGCCGAAGTCTTCGGTCATCCAGTGCAGGACAACCTCCGCCACGCGCGGGTCCACGCGCGTCGTTGCTGCCGCATCGAGATACGTAACCACTCGCCCCACCAGACCTCTGTGCGTTAATCCAGCACATCGTGTACGTCTAATACCTGACGTACGATACCGTTACGTAGGTGGGATCACCGTCATCTTCGCAACTCGTTGACACCGCTACGTCCTCTGGCTTCGAGTACATCTTTCCAGCCATCCGAGGCATCCAGGCGGGACGCGAGTTCTACGTGTCCATGTGTCCGCTTCGCCTCATCCCGAAGATCTTCCTCTTCGATGAAGATGAGCTGGCACCCGAAGTCCGTGCACAGCGAGTCTTGAACAAGGGGCGCCTCCCAGCCCTCACTCGGTACATTGTGGACAATCCGGACGACTACGTCTTCAGTGCACTTACCGCCTCCGTTGATGGTGAGATGCGCTTCGAGAGCATCTCCGACTCCGGTGTCGGGATGCGCGCCGGCCAGATCCGCATCCCGATGGCTGCTCGCTTCCTCATCAACGACGGACAGCACCGTCGGGCAGCGATCGAAGCCGCTCTCAAGGAGAACCCCGATCTCGGCGAGGAAACCATCGCCGTCGTCTTCTTCCACGACTCGGGTCTCGCTCGATGCCAACAGATGTTCGCAGACCTCAACCGGCATGCTGTGCGGCCGCCGCGCTCCATCGGAGTGCTCTACGACCACCGCGACGACTTGGCGATCATCGCTCGGCTCCTGGCCATGAAGTGCCCCACGTTCAAGGGTTACGTAGAGATGGAGAACAGCACTCTCTCTCAGCGGTCCCGGAAGCTCTTCACGCTCAGCTCTGTCTACTACGCGACTCAGTCCCTCCTGCAAGGCCTGCAGATCGAGAAGGAGAAGGCCCAGGAGTTGGCCGAGGAGTATTGGGAGACTGTTGACGAAGTCATCCCAGAGTGGGACATGGTGCGTCGTCGTCAGCTGACTGCCTCCGAGGTGCGCCGCGACTATCTCCACAGCCACGGCATTGCCCTCCATGCCATCGGTCGGATCGGTAACACGCTCCTGCGGAGCTCGGAGGCTCCCAAGCTGTGGAAGCCGAAGCTTGTTCGGTTGAAGGCGGTGGACTGGGCACGGGCGAACCCGGACTGGGAGGGGCGCGCGCTCGTTGGTGGGCGTGTGTCGAAGAGCCATCAGAATCTGACTTTGACCGTGAACTATCTCCGTCAGCACATGAAGCTCCGGCTGAGCCCCGAAGAGCAGCGTGTAGAGGACGCCTATCTGCGAGGAGACGCATGAGCACCCCGACACGGTCCGCCCCCTTCCAGGGGAGGACTCTCTCCGAAGTCGTGAACGAACTGGCGGAGGAAATCCGTGAGCTGTACACCGCGGACGAGGTGCCCTGGGTCATCGGATACAGCGGCGGCAAAGACTCCACCGCCGTGCTCCAGCTTGTTTGGCTCGCTCTGAAGGACCTGCCAGTCGAGCAGCGCACCAAGCCCGTTCACGTGATCAGTACCGACACTCTGGTCGAAAACCCGGTGGTCGCTGCATGGGTCAGCCAGTCGCTCGACACCATGCGCAAAGCCGCCGAGGAGCAGGGCCTTCCGATCGAACCGCATCGGCTCACCCCGAAGGTCGAGGACACATTCTGGGTGAACCTGATTGGTCGCGGCTACCCGGCACCTCGCCCCAAGTTTCGCTGGTGCACCGAGCGAATGAAGATCAAGCCGTCTAATAAGTTCATTCGCAACGTGGTCCGTCGACACGGTGAAGCCATCCTTGTGCTCGGCATTCGCAAGGCCGAGAGCCAGGCGCGCGCACGAGCCATGGCCAAGCATGAGAAGGGGCGCGTACGAGACCGCCTCTCGCCCAACGGCAACCTGCCCAACTCGCTGGTCTACAGCCCCGTGGAGGCATGGACCAACGACGAGGTCTGGATGTTCCTCATGCAGCAGTCCAATCCTTGGGGACACAAGAACAAGGACCTGTTGACCATGTACCAGGGCGCATCCAGCGATTCGGAGTGCCCCCTCGTCGTGGATGACACCACCCCATCGTGTGGCGACAGCCGCTTCGGCTGCTGGACATGCACCCTTGTGGATCAAGACAAGTCGATGACCGCCATGATCCAGAACGATGGGGAGAAGAAGTGGATGCGGCCGCTCCTCACCCTGCGCAACGAACTCGACGATGTGTCGAAGGAAAAGGACACACGCGACTTCCGGCGTATGAACGGGCGAGTCGACCTGTTCAACGACCGGGTCATCCCCGGGCCTTACACCCAGAGCGCGCGTGAGGACTGGCTGCGCAAGTTGCTCAAGGCTCAGGCGCACGTGCGGAAGAACGCGCCGTCCGACATGAACAACATCGAACTGATCACGATGGAAGAACTCCACGAGATCCGCCGCATCTGGGTCTTCGAAAAGCACGAGGTCGAGGACTCGTTGCCCGGCATCTACGAGGAAGTAACCGGCGAGAAGTTCCCCGGTCCATCGCTGGATGAGCAGCTCGTCATCCGAGCTGATGAAGTTGGTCTGCTGCGGGAGATTTGCGGAGACGACGAGATCCACTTCAACATGATCCGAGAACTGTTGGCCGTTGAGCGACAGTATCGGACTAAGGCACGCCGCAAGGGACTCTTCGAATCCCTTGAAAAGGTGATCCAGAAGGGGTTCTACGAGAACGCGGACGATGCACTCGAATTCGCTATGCGGAAGAGAGAACTCCGCGAGAACGGTACTCTGAGCGACCCTGAGCGCTTGACGCTGGACGAAAAGATGAACGATGCTTCTGCATAAGATCACCCTGCAAGACTTTGGAGCGTACCAAGGCGAGCAGCAGCTGGACTTGCGTACACAGCCGGGTCGGCCGATCGTCCTGATCGGCGGCCTGAACGGCTGTGGCAAGACCACTCTCCTCGACGCTATCCAGCTCGTTCTTTACGGCCCGAAAGCAGAGACCAGCGGACGAGGGAACCGCGGCTACATCGATTACCTCGAGCAGTGCATCAACCGGAGAGCCGACCCATCTTCCGGAGCTGCCATTACTCTGGAATTCACCATCAATGTGGAGGCGGAAGAACGCCATTACAAGGTGATCAGGAACTGGTACTTCACAGGGGCTAAGACGCTCAAGGAATTTCTCACCGTCAAGGTCGACGGGCAGTTCAGTCGCACAGTGACCGAGAGCTGGCCCGACCATGTTGAAACCATCCTCCCCATAGACGTTGCCTCGCTCTTCTTCTTTGACGGGGAACGAGTAGAGCAGCTCGCAGACCCGGAACGGGCCGCCAAGGTCATTGAGTCGGCCGTCCAGTCGCTGATGGGCGTCGGTACGGTGGAACGTCTCCGGAGCGATCTCAAGGGCCTCCAGAATCGGCAGCAGCTCTCCGGTCAGCAGCAGGAGTTCCTCGACGAGATCAACTCACTGCAGCAGGAGCTGGACCAGGCCACCCAGGTCGTCTCCGACAGCGCCCAGAAGCTGGCAGGGTTCACTTCGCAACTCGATGTGTGTAAGAAGGACCTTCGTACAGCCGAACAGGATTTCGCACGGGCCGGCGGTAACGCGTTTGAGCAGAGAAAGGAACTTGAAGCTGAGCGCGACCGCATTGATGAGCTGGCGAAGGCAACGAACAAGGCGCTAGTCACTGTGGCGGAAGGTCCCTTGCCGCTCCTGCTGCTCCAGGACAAACTCGCCGGCATAAAGGAACAGGCAAAACTGGAGATGGAAGCTGATGATTCCTCTCGTGTCGTCGGTGTGCTGGAAGAGCGAGACGAATGGATCATCCAGCAGCTCACCGAATCGCTGCCAGCTGCCGCTCGCACTGCTCTGAAGAAGAAGCTGACGAATGACCGCCGAAAGCGGGCAGCTGCAGCCGATCTCGACCAGAAGCTGGGACTTCCACACGATGCCCTCATGCAGCTGTCGGCACTCGACGAGGCCCTTGCCAACGGTTCCGCGCGTGCCCGCGAGCTGCTGCGAGAAGCCGCCGATCTTGCTGAGCAACTTGAGTCGGCGGATCAGCAACTCGGCGCTGTCCCCGAAGAACAACTCATCAAGGACCTCATGGCTAAACGCCAGCAGGCGATGGACAGAGTCGCTGTCGCGCAAGCCCAGGTGCAGCGCGGTGAAGCCCTCGTCGCAGAGGCAACCAGCCGTGTGGAACGCCTTTCTGCCGAGTTGGCGCGAACGCAGCGTCGCCGCACCGAGGTTGAGTGGCAGTCAGAGGTACTCAAGCGAGTCGCCAGATACTCCGACAAGGCTCGCCACACCCTTGACAAGTTCGGCGCTGAACTTCTGGCCCGTCATATCAAGAGCGTGGAAGTCGCGGTCCTCAAGAGCTTCAACAAGCTCATGCGGAAGCAGGGTCTCATCCGTGACATCCGCATCGACACGGACAAGTTCACGCTCCAGCTGACCGACTCCGAGGGCGAACCCGTGGACCCCGGGAGGCTGAGCGCCGGCGAGAGGCAGCTCCTGGCCGTCTCTCTCCTATGGGGTCTTGCTCAGTCAGCGGGCAACCGACTTCCGAGCATCATCGACACTCCTCTGGGCCGTCTGGACAGTCGGCACCGCCAGCACCTCGTCGACCGCTACTTTCCTGAAGCTGGTCGCCAGGTCCTGCTCCTGTCCACGGACGAGGAGATCGACGAGAACCTCCTGGGCCGCCTGAAGCCGTATCTCGCACATACCTACACGCTCGTTCACGACGACAAGACCTTTACCACCACCGTTGAACCCGGCTATTGGTGGACCGCAGGAGCAGCGCATGTCGCTTGAGACAATCCGCCTCTCGCAGACGGCTAGAGATCAACTCGTGTGGCTCAAGCGCCATACAGGAATCGCCCATTGGAACGTCCTCTGCCGCTGGGCGCTCGCACTCTCTCTGCGAGATGATTCGACCCCGCTCGTCAAGGAGATCGTCACTGATTCCAACGTGGAGATGAGCTGGCGGACCTTCGCAGGGTCTTACGGCGATATCTACCTCGCGTTGCTCAAGCAGCGGTGCATCGCCGACGGCGAAGAACCGACCGATGAAGCTGTATCCCGAACGCTCATCGTCCACCTCCACCGCGGCGTCGGTTACCTTCACGGCCGGCGCGAGCTCAAGAGCATCAGCGACTTCGTCAACTTGGCCATGGCCTGATCAGCAAGATGCCCCGGTGGAGACGACGTTGATCGCCTCCACCGGGGCGCCTGCATCTACCGGCCGCCTACCTGATACTCAGAGAACGTCCTTGATCTTGTTGAGGTAGAGCTCAGCGAAGCCGCCCCACTGCTTCCTCAGCTGCCCGTACTGTTCGTTCGGGGTGTCGTGCATCGACTCGGCCTTGGCGTACGCCACGAGCAGCAGCGTGATCGCTTCGATCGCGCGTCGCGCAGTTGACTGCAGGGACGGCGCGCTGGAGGCGCTGGCGTCCTTGGCCAGCGCGTGGAGCGGCTCGTACATCTCGCGGTAGAAGGCGTGCCGCTGGTTGAGCCGGATGATCGTCTGCTCCCCGAGGTGGGTGAGCTCGATGAGCTGATCGCCGGGGAAGCTGACCGTCTCGATCACGAACGGCAGGTCCTTGATCTCCTGGACGTACGCGGCCTCTTCCTCCTCGGTCGAGTTCCGCCCCGCGTCCTGCGCAAGGTCGGCGTACTCCCTTTCCCGCTCGGCCGGCGTGGGAACCGTCTTGACCCGGCTCTTCTGCATCGTGCGATCTGCTTCCTTCACCGCCTTGGCGATGGGGGCATGTTCGCCGGACTTCACGGCCTCCTTGCGGTCGTCTTCACCCCACACGCGCTGAAGTTCCTCGCGTGCCCTGGGGATGACGGTTCGCGCCAAGTCCCGGAGCGTCTTGCGGAGTTCATCCGCTGGAACCGCGCCGCGCTTCACGTTACGAACACCCATCAGACGGTCCAGCTCGGGAGTGAAGTAGACCTCGAACCCGATGAACCTGTCCGGCGTCAGGATCCCGTCGGGGAAGAGACGAGCGACCGGGGTGTAGCTGATCTCGCGGTCCAGCCGCATGAAGCTGATTGCGCCCTCGTTCTCGGGCAGCCGCAGCTTGCGTGCCAGGGCGTCACCACCGAGCCCCTTCGCCCGCAGTACCTCGCGCGGGGCGAGGGTGATGACGACACGAACCTTGTGCGTGGTGCCCTGAACCTTCACTTCGTCGTTGAAGAAGACCTGGCCGGGGAAGTGAGGGCCCTCGGCCCCCGCCTTCTTCGCGGTGCCGGCGCCGCGGGCAGCTTCCTCGGCCAGGACCTGGTCCACCCAGGTGCCCTTGCGCAGGAAGGTCGGGTCGTGCGGTACGAGGTCCGTGTGATCGACAGTGATCTTGATGCCGCCACAGAGGAAATCGCGGAAAATCCGGGACAGTTCCTTGTTCATCTCGTTGCGGATGTGATCCGGGGTGCTTCGGCCATGACCATCGGAGACGCGGTCGATTTTGGACCAGAGAACGAGCGTGCCCGTGCCCTCAGGGAAATACGGGACCAGATGTGCGGGCAGGGGCTCATCATCCGGCGGGTTGATACCGATCTTTTCGCCCCGCTTCTCGGCCTCGATGGCCTCGTCGAGGTCAAACTTCACGTGCCTGATCGCGTCGCTGCTGGCCACCCGCGACCACGCTTCGATGCAGGTGCCGACGCTGAGGCCGGCGAGCTTGGCTCCGACGCCGAACTTGCCGATGGTCTTGTCGGACATGAACCGTGTAGAGAAGCCCAGCTGCAGGTAGTGGTGGAGGGTCTTGTCGTCCATGCCCTCGCCGTCGTCGATGAAGGAGATCTGACTGATCGCCTTCTTCCGACCCCGCATGATCTCTTCGGTCAGGATCTGGATGTGGTTTGCGCGAGCTTCGATACTGTTGTCGATCACTTCGCCCACTGCAGAGGGGAAGTTGTGGCCAGACTCGCGGAGGCTGAGAAGTGCCTGTCCGGACAGGACGACCGGGATGGCGCCCTCGACGGTGTCGTTCATGGTGATCTCCTGGTCTACGAGGTGCGGGGCGAGGGAAAAGCGCGGCGCAAGGCGCGCTCGATCTCCGTTTCGGGGCAGAAGGGGCAGCGTCGGCCCGTTCCTGCGGGGCTTGCAGGGTGGATCTGGTTCGCGATCGGGGTGCCCGCCGCCCGGTACCGGTGGTACCAGGCGGATTCGATGGCGAATGCCTGATGGTGGTTGCGGGTCGGTGCGGCAACGAAGTGCGTGGCATGGCCGCGAAGTGGGTGATAAGCGAGTCGTCGCCGGAGACAGGTGTCGGATCGGCCGATGTATAGGGGGACAGCCTGCTGCTGGTCATGGCGCAGGAGGACGTAAGCGCCGATCGTTTTCGCAGGGATCTGCATGTCCACGACGCTCCGGGTAAACCGGAGGGCAACGCTCCCGTTGCCCTCGTACGGTTCACCCAGAGTCACCGTGACCCCTAAAGGGTGGTCTGTCACTCGGCGACGCTCATCAGGGTCTTCGCGTGTTGCCGCAGCGCGCGCCGAGCCCGCTCGACAGTCGCCACGGAAACCCGTGTCCGTTTCGCCGAGTCGGCGACGGTCATCATGTCGAGCATGTCCTGGAGGCACGCCGGACCATGGACTCCGAGCGTGGGCGCAAAGGCCCTCAGCTCCTGCAGCGTCTCCACGGCGATGACGTGCGCTTCAGGGGTGTCATAGGTGACCATCTCGGCCAGGGGGGTGCCGTCCGCAGCGGTGCCACACACGCGGCGACGGGCGGCGTCAGGAAGGGGCCGGCAGGCGGCGTTCCGGCGGGCGGTGGCCTGCGAGCGGCAAATGGTGCGACGCGCGTCCCTGACTACGTTCCGGCACAGAAGATCAGGGGTCTCGGCCGTGCGCTTCTGGCCGAGGGCGAGGTACAGCGCGGTGTCGAGAACGTCGAGGTACTCGCCGTCCCACGCCCGGTTCTTCTGCTTGCTGTACAGACGGCGCATCGTCTCGAAGCGCACGTCGTTGAGCTGGAGCATCAACGCCCCTCTCCGGGTGCCCGGCTGCTATGGGCCGGACCCACTCAGTTGTTACCCGCTCGCCCTTTGGCCGTCGTCGCCATGCGGTCGACTCCGGCATGAGCAGGTTGTTGAAACTGTAGAGCCTGACACCGACAGCTGGTGGTCGAACGCTCACATCTCCTAGGGGACAGCCTTCGCGCAGAACCCCTCACGTCCCAGGTGGGGGCATCATGGCAGAGAGCCCGAACGGGTGACGCTCCGCTACTGAGACCCATGAGGTCACCCACCCACCCCTTCAGGCACCGGAGACACCTGATGTATCAACATCGCCGAAGGTTCATGTTTTTAAAAACTTGACGCCTCGGCGGCGTACCTGCCATGCTGATGGCATGTCAACTGGGGGCAGTTTTCGCAGACTTGACTGGCATAGTACGCGCTCGGTCGCGCTGGCTCACAAGGTGGTGCCGGACGCCCCTGGTGTCTACGCCTACGCGGAGCTCAGCGAGCTGCGGGGTTTGGCTACCACGCAGACCTGGGTGTACGTGGGGAAGGGACACTCGCTGTCCCGTCGACTGACGCGCCACCAAACTCACCTGGAGACCAATCGCTTGCTCCGCGACTGGTTGCACCGCTCCGGCGAGCGCGAGTTGTACTACGCAGAGGTCGAAGCCGCCATGCTCGACCAGGCGGAGCGTGACCTTATCAGCCAACTCCGTCCGCGCTTCAATCGAACGCTTTACGCACACCACTCCTTGTCTACCTAAACGCCCGCCGCACTGGAGGAACAATGGACACGCAGCTTCCCTCTAGCCGTGTCACGGATATCGAAGCGATCGCGGAGGCCCGCAGGAAGCACGATGAAGTGATCGCCGACCTCCTTGAGAGTTCCATCTCTCGAGAAGACGCACTGTTCGTCGAGGTCGCCCATATGGGCGGAACTCCCTCCTACATCGCCTCTGTCTCCCTAGAGTGGATCCGTCGCCAGGTCAACTTGACCGACACGATGCCGCTGCTTAAGAGAAGTATCGACAAGGAGACGGGCAAGCTACGGATCGACGAGGAAAGTATCGAGATCATCTCTCAACGATCGATCGACTGGTCTCGGGAAGCGGTGCTCGCCAAGTACCTCATCGAGCGTGATACGCACAAGTTCCCGCCTATCCTGGCCGTCCTCAGCCAACCCTGGGTAGATGATCCGGACAGCGATATGTGGGACGAAGAGGGGTGCGCCAAGGAGTCATCCATCGCCTTCCGGCGTCTCGACGTTCGCGGCCGGCTGGGGCTGATTGACTTGAGTGCGAAATCCCGACTTTACGCACTCGATGGGCAACACAGAGTCATCGGCATCAAGGCCGCTCTCGAGCTGATCAGTACTGGGCGCCTAGACGTCAGGGATAAAGATCGAAAGGTCAAGCGCGACGAGATGTTGAGCCTTGACGATCTCATCGCCGAAAATGGTCTTGCCGAAGCACAGCTACAGCAACTCGGCGACGAACGTATGGGAATTGAGATCATTCCCGCAGTACTCAAAGGGGAGTCGCGCGCTGATGCCCAATTGAGAGTCCGTACTACGTTCACTCACGTCAACAAGCAGGCGTCTCCCTTGACTCCCGGAGAGATCGCTCAGCTGGATGAGGATGACGGCTTTGCTATCGTCGCGCGCCGCGTGGCGGTGGGCCATTCTTTCCTTACGCGTGTTAGAAGCGCTGTTAACTTCAAGAACAGCACCATCTCGTCGCGTTCTGTCCCCATCACCACACTGCAAACCCTGACATGGATGGCGCGAACCTACCTCCTCGCACACAATGACTATGCCGGCTGGGCAACCAAGGGTAAGGAACTGGCCCGTCGTCCAGGGAAAGAAGATCTGGCCCGTGGCGTAGCTGACTACACCGATCTGTGGGATCACATCGCCGAACTACCGACATTCCGCGCAATCGCTGCTGGGGAGCCAGTAGCCCGCCATAGGCGCTTCGCTCACGAGGATAAAAATGATGGGGGTGGACACGGACACTTGCTACTGCGGCCCGTAGGGCAGCAAGCATTGGCCCAGGCGGTCGGACTGCTTCACGCCGAGGGCATGTCGCTCGACCACATCTTCGCCAAGCTGACGACTTTCGATCGCAGAGGTGTGCTCAGGCTGGATGCTGTCGAGAATCCCTGGTGGGGAGTCCTCTACGACTTCAACGGCAAGCGCATCAGCATCAAGGGCCGCGAAACTGCTGTGAAGACCCTTCGTCACATGATCGGCGGCCTCCCCACGGATAAGGACCGCAAGGTCCTGCGCGAGGCGATTGCCGAAGCTCGATCCATCGGTGATGGCCAATGCCGCGACTACACCAATAGCATCGTTCCCAGCAGCAAGATCAAATTGCCCGAACAGCTTTAATCCAGACGCTATTACAAGCCCTGGCCCCTGGGGCAGTAGCCCAGGGCTCAATGACGCTGCCTCTGGGGCTGGCACCTCACTCGACGTGTCGGGGTGGTCGGGGCCCAGGATGCGTTCCCTGTCGGTGAGGTCCCGCTCGGCGAGGTCGAGGGCGTCCTGGACACGTCCGGCATCGCTGTAGGAGATGGCGAGGTTGTTTCGGGCGGAGAGGGTGTCGGGGTGGTCGTCGCCCAGAATGCGCTCGTAGTCGGCCAGGACCCGCTCGGCGAGGTTGAGGGCGTCCTGGCCGCGTCCGGCATCCCGGTAGGAGACGGCGAGGTTATTGCGGGCGGTGAGGGTGTCGGGGTGGTCGTCGCCGTGGATGTCGTTGCTGCGGCGAGCGGTTCTCTCGTTGTACTCGATGGCCTGCTGGTAGAGCCCCGCATCCGTGAGGCTGCTGCTGACTTGGTAGATGCACTGGTGGGTTTCGGTCTGCCACAGGGCCGGGCGGGTGAGTTCATCGAGATGGACTGCGTTGGCGCGCAGTGAGACGGCAAGTTCCCGTTCCTCGTGGTCGTGGCGGGGCCACAGGCTCAGGATCGCGTCGGCCGCGGTACGAGCCATGGCTGGGAGCATGCCGGACGGGATGGTTTCCCGCACCGCGCGGGCGATCAGGGCGTGCAGACGGATGGGGGCGGTGGCGGTGTCCTGGGTGATCAGGGCATAGGTGCGCAGGCATTCCAGCGCGCTGTGCACCTCGCCTTCGGTGACGGCTGGGTGGTGGCGGCGCAGCCGGCGTCGTCGTGCTGGGCGTGCGGTGCGCAGGTGGGTGAGGGCTGCGGAAGTGGTCCATGCGGTGGCGGGGTGGCCGTGGGGGTCCATGAGGGAGGCGAGGTGTAGCAGGGGGCGGGCCAGATGTGTGGTGTCGACCGCGTCGAGGGAGAGCAGGAGCGAGGCGGTGACGGGCCGTCCGTAGCCTTCCGTGTCGGCGCTGGGCGGGAGCCGATCACCCAGCCGACTGCTGGTGTCGCGCAGCAGGGTGAGGTACTCGGGCATCTTGCGCCGGGTGTTGATGAGGTAGGCGGCGGCGTGACCGAGAGCGAGGGGCAGATCGCCGAGTTCGTCCGCCCGGCCGGGGTCGTGGAGGTGGGCATGTCCGGCGTCGGTGAGCCGGCGGCGCAGATAGGCACCGGCCTCGTCCCGCGTGTAGAGGCCGAGCCGGATCAGGGTGCGGCCCTGACCGCTGAGCTGGGCATCCTCGCGCCGGGTGGTGGCCAGGACCCAGCCGTTACCCGTACCGCTGTCCGGCCACCATTCCTCCAAGGGGGCGGGGTCGGTGAGGTCGTCGAGCACCACCAGCCACCGTTGCCGCGTGACCGCCAGCCATCGCATGAACAGTCGTGCCGCTCCGTCTTCGTCCTCTTGGTCGGCACCGGACAGATGCAGTTACCCGGCTGCTTCTGCGTATGCGGTGATGATCTGGTCGGGGCCGGTGGCTCTCGCCCACAGCAGCACGTCCAGGCCGGCATCCGTGGTGTGTTCCTGGTCCCGCAGCTGCCGTGCCAGGGATGCCGCCAGCTGGCTTTTGCCCACTCCTCCGGCCCCGGACAGCACCACGTCACGGCCCTCGCGCCGCGCCCCATCGGCGTGGTCCCGTATCGCCGTACGTGGCTGGAACGCCGCGGCAAGCCGGGGCACGTCCCCCACCCACACCGGCCACTGCACCGAGGGGCTCGGCACCGGCGTCGGGTACACGTGCATGTCCCCCGCCACCTGGGTGACATCACGCTGCGCCCGTGCCTGCTGACCCGTGCGGCGCTGCACCGAACGCTCCCCCATCGCCGGCCCCTCAGGCCCGGTCTCCGCCGACCTGGTCGACGTCACCGCCGCCGCGTCCCTTCTGGCGGATCTTCTCCCGCATCGGCCGACGCCCGGCCCTGCCAACGGCACGATCATTTCCCGCGGTCTGCCTGACGTTCCCCTCCGCGCGGGCCGACTGCCGTACCGTGCGCTCCGGGCCGCCGCCTGCGGGTGCGCCGGCCTGGGAGGCCCACCAGCCCAGCGCGGCCAGCACCCCGGCCGCAACCACACCACCGACCGGACCAATCACGTCCCACGGGTCATGCCTACCCGAAGACAGCACCGCCCACGGCACAGCCACGGCAAAGAACGCCGCAACCGAGGCCACCACCGCCACCACCCACCGCACCGCCGCCATACCCCGCCCCCGTCCGAACCGGTCAACACGCCTGGAACATCCCATGGTTGCACCTACCGCTCAACCAGAACCCACCCACGGGGAAATCGACGGCCGAGCCATGCGCAGCCGCTGATCCACCGTCCAGACACGCAAGCAGCGACAGTGCCGACCGACCGATCGGGCAGAGCTACAGCAGCCCGAGAAAGGCACCGCCCATGACCTTCAGGGCCTGTCTTCTTGCCCTGGGTCTTGCCTGGGATCTTGATGACCTGCGTTTTCCCTGCTCAGGAGTAGCGGGTCCGTGCGCCTGGTGGTCGTCGTTTGTCGTCCTTGGCCACTGTCGAGCGACCTGGGACGGCCCAGAGACGACAACGACCCCGGCGGCCCGTTCGGCGACCTACGAGCTGACGGGTAACTCCCGGGCTCGCTGGCGTGCTTGGGCCCGTAGCTCCTTCAAGCTGCTGTGGAACGTGTTGTGGCGGTTCTGGTCGAGGTTCAGCGGGAGGTCGAGTTGAGGGATGAGTTGTGCCTCAAGGTCCCACGGCTCGCTTCGCTCGATCCAGCACACCCGCGCGTTGCACCGCCATCCACTGGCTCAGGGTGGTTTCGCCAGCCCTGCCGAAGGTCATCCGCTTGCCGCTGCCTACGCGGCGTAGTTCAAGTCCGAGCAGACATCCAAGAGTGAGCCGCAGCGTCGAGCCAGCCGCGTTGCCCCGGTAGTGGTAGCGCACCCGCTTGCGCAGGTTCTGCGTGCTGGTCCGCTTTGCTATGTACCGCGGGGCTATCCCGACGTAGAGCAGACGCCCAGCGTCCAGGACCGGGTGGAGTGGCTGCTTGAAGTGCCACCCATAGACCCCTGCCGCCGCCGGGACAGGGCTCGGACGCATCGAACCTCCCGACCAGATCGGGACTGACGAGAGCGGTAGCTTCCACGAACCCTCCAGGTGTGTCATGGCTGATCGCCGCAGGCTACTGGTCGACACTGACAGAAGATCCCTCGCCTGCATTACGTGACATCAGATTGGGTTCCTTGGCGACGGTTGCTGTTCTGACCTGCGACGGAGCGGCGTGGGAGTCCCGGTTGCTCGTAAGGCAAGTTACCGCTGTTCCCCCTGGCTCCCCGCAGGATCTGGCACGAATGGCACCGCCCCCTTAGGGGCAACGAACCCCGGCCGAGCTGGACACCTGGGTGTCTGAGCTTCAGCCGGCGACAGTTAGCCACGATGGCGGGTCAGCCGACCATGCCGGCGCGCGTGTGCCTCGCTGCACCCCCGCCAGCCTGAGCCACGCTGTCGGCCGTCGACCAGAGCAAGCCACGACGGCGGAAGCGCGCGGGTTGCCACCTTGCGCGATGACCTCTTCGTCCGGAAGCAACATGGGGTCACCTGCGTCCGAAGTTCACGGAGGTTCGCGCTCGTCCGCCGTTGTTCATTGGTGCTGCAGATAGACACTCATTTGATCCGCACCCGGGGCGCGCAGGCTTGGCGCGCCTCAACTCAGTTCCACGGACAGGGTGCCTACCCACGTCACCGCATTGGCTGGCCCTGTGGTGCACGCGGCTCGGGTGGCCGTGCGCGTGCACCACCAACTGACAGATCAGTGGGTTATAAGCACCTTAGGAGCCGTACTGAGTCCGCAAGTTGTCCACGGGACGGCGCGTGGTGGGGCCTACTTTCAACGAGGCCAAGCGAGTACAGCCTTCTCGGCAAGAGCTTTTTGCCGTGCGGCGATCTCAACTGCAGTCCACTGCGTGTGCTGACCGACTGTGGCTGTGAGGGAAAGCGCTGACGACTGAAGGATAGGAGCCTTAACCGCGAAAGGCTTGTTGCCGATCTTTCCGTTCTTCCCTTTCGGAAGCAAAGTCATGTTCCCAAGGCGATAGGCCCAGTTGTAACGTTCGTCTGCCGTCTTGAATGATGGCCAATCCGTTTGTGTGGCATTCTGCGGAAGAACGTGCTCAAGGTTGAGCTTGTCGCCGTCTTCGTTGGGAACTAGCTCAGGCTCGGAAGTCTTAGCTTCGTAGCGCTCCAGAGCGAGAAGGTAATAGCGGGCCGTGGCATTTTTGGGTACCCGCATAATCGCAAAAGCTTCTTTGAACTGATCGTCCGATGGGACAGTGCTTCCCAGTCTTTCTCTCACGCTTTTAACTGTCTTAACCTGCCCGCTGCGGATTGCGACAGCGGCGTCACAGTAGCGTTCTTCCGTTGTTCCGGAGTTGATCGTCTCTGTGACGGTCCCTCGAACGGACCAGCTCACAGCTGCGCGAAGTAGCTTCTTAAGCTCCGCTGCTGAGAACTTATCCATCGCGGCGAGCAATAGAGGCCTGTTAGGTGCCAGGTTGAACCTGGCTAGAATCTGCAGATCGGCCTTTCCCGCATGGTCCAAGGTGGTCCAGAATTCATGACCGGGGTTTGTGATAGCTGCGTATTTTTCTGCCGCTCGGGAGAGGTCAATCGTGAACTGCGAAGCTTGACTCTTAGTTCTCACCTTTTCCTTGATCTTTGCGTATAGGTCTCGTTCCCGCGTCAAGCCATAGCGGGAGCTCCAGTAGTGCCGCAAGAAGGCGGTAAACTTGCTATCTGCGGCAGAAAGTTCTAGAGCCCCGAGGGCGCGCATCCAGTAGTCGCGTACTTTGTCGAGTTCACTCCCTGCTTTGCCGAAGATGTAGTTCTTGAGAAGGTCGGCAGTGGTTAGATCGGCCCCCCGGTTGTTCAAGGTCTCGAAAATCACATACGCATCGGATTCGGATGGGACTTCGATGACTCCAAGGCGAACTCGCTCGCGGAGAAAAGTGGCCCATTGGAGAAGTCTCTTCTCCGCTTCATCGCCGACTGAGTCGGCAACTTCGCCCACAGCTTTTGACAGGAACGCGTAGGCCTTCATCACCGCGGGAGCTTTGCTGTCGGCAGCTTTGGGGTCAGCATCTCCCGATACGATAGCAGCAAAAATGGAATCGTCTTCGGGGTTCAGAATTAGGCGAGGGTCCTTACCCTCCGATTGCAAAGTTTCCTTGGCAAGGTAGTCGCGCTCGATTACGCTGAACTTTTCATTACCGCGACTCTCGAGGTGATCGCGGATCGCGGCCAATAGCAAGGATGTAGTCACGATGCGCTGCTGACCATCGATGATGGTTTTTCGTGCACTGTCCCCTTCGGTGGTGAGTACAACCGTTCCGAGGAAGTACTCGTCAGTTTCTCCGAAGGCGTGGCGTAGATCGCTCCAGTACTGAGAGACCTCCGCATCTGGGCGCCAGCGGTACGAGCGCTGATAGATAGGGACGCGCATCTCTTGCATTTCGATCAGCTCTGCAACACCGACGAGCTGAAACTTGATCGAGGTAGGCGTCGCTTTGGCAGAAGGCATGCTTCGCATCGTAGGACACTCCTTGAGAGCAGTACATGGACTTGGCGAACTTGGGACCGCACGTTGACGGCACGTCAGGTGCGGCGCCCTCCCCCCCTGCGGCGATGCACTCGGCTAGCGACTGCCCAAGTCACGGCAGGTATTGCCTCCACGCAGCTGAGGTGGGGATCCCAGTCCCCTACTTACCCATGCGCCGTGTTGAAGCCGATCGTTGCCCACATGGCGTGGCCTCGGTCCATCAAGGGCACGAGTCCTTGCCGGCAGACCGCGCTCGGCACCGGCAAACTCTCTGTACGCCATCCCGTTGTCCTTGCAGTCGCTTAACGGGAGGCGGTGCATCGCATGCCATTCCTCTATTGTGGCGAATGGCGCACTACCTGGGGTTTGTCAATGTTCGCCCTTCACCCTTAGCCCTTCGATTCTCTCTCCCAACGCACGTGCATCTGAGCATGTTCCAGTCCTGATCGGACCCATTCGGCCCTCTCACCCTTTTCACCTGGTGTTATTGCCAAAATCTCTAACATCGATTCCCAATACGGGATCGAATCAGCATGGAGCCCAATTCTAAATTGAAGTGCAGTGATTCGACTCATCAGGCCGAGTTTTGTTTCTGCATCACGCATCTCGTCGAGTGTGCCCAAAATGGCGATATAGTGATTCACTGCCATATTAAAATTCCCTTGAGCTTCATACGTTAAGCCAAGTTTGAGGCGAAGCTCATTCTGATGGGATCGACTCAGCCGTTCAAATTGCCCTAGACCCATTAGCTCCTGCAGTAGCTCGATGGACTTCTCGTACTCTCCGACTGAGCGATAGATACGCGACAATGACATCCCAAAATGCATCACCGCATAATGATCGTCGCCATAGGAGTTTCTTACGATTCTCGTTGCTGTCTCCATTAGAGGCAGGGCCTCTTGCAGCAGCCCAGCAGCTAGGTAAGCGTTTGAGAGGGACCGGAGTGCGGTGGCAACATGCGGATGACCGTTACCGTCTGTCTCTATTGTTCGGTGGAGTACCTCTCGCAGATATGGGATGCTTTTGCGCGGCTGTCCGGTGGCGCAGTACGACTCTCCTAGGATGCGCTTGAAAGTACGCCAACGATAATCTGCTGGATGCAGCACTGTACTCGCAATCCTGAAGGCCTGTCTCGCAGTGGCTAAAGCCTCCCTTTCCTGCTGCATGTGCTGGTATATGTCGGCGATATGGACAAGTCGCAGAGCAACTTGATAGCTCTCACTTCCCCAGGTGATCTGAGCTATATCCAAGCACCGTCTCGCGACTTGGATAGCTGACTCGTGATCGTCCATCTCGTTGTAGATGTGGTGCAGATGCGTGAGGTGGTCTAGAAGGCCCGGATGTGTGGAGCCGTGTAGCTGCTCTGCGACTTCAAGTGCTAGTACCCCTAGTCGCTTTGCTTCTTTATGTTCCCCTTGAATGAACAGGAAGATACTTGCTTGGTTGAGGATGTGCTCCCATGTCTCATTGGGCAGCGTTGCGTCGATATAACCGGCGCACGCTAAAATATGCGGAAGCAGATCCCACCAAAATGGCCAGCCTTCTATGTGATGCTCAGGGTCGTAGGGTACCTTGCTAGCAAGGCGCTTAATAGCTGCATCACGGGCCTCCGTAGCGCCCTGTCCGTTGCGTAGGACAGATTGAACCAACCGGTGCATAAAAAGCCGGCGGCCGCTGGAACCAGTGCTTAGCATGCTGTGAGCTGTAAGCTGGCCGATCGCGGCCCTGAGCTGGGGCGCGCTTCCGACGTCCTCTAGTAGTTCAAGTGGTATGGCCTCAGAACCATACCAAGAGATTGACTTCAGTATATTTGTTGATAGTGGATCAAGTTTGGCAAGAGTGATTTGCCAGATTCGAGCCACCGTGCGCTCTGCGTCTCCTCCTTCTGGGCCAGCGTCATACAGCTGGGCTGGGTAATCAGCCAGCATGTCGAGGTAATCGCTGGGCGTCGTGCCAGTCTCCAGACAAAATGCTGCAGCCTGTTCCACCGCCAGGGGAAGGTAGCCAAGCGATTCACATACTTTGGCAACGTCACTCATTGGCGAGGAGTAATTCTTAATGTGATTGAAGAGCTCGACAGCCTCGCTGGGATTCAAAACATCTATCTGCACCAGTGAGGCAGTATCGTGCCATCCGGAAAACCTGCGCGTTGTAATCAAGCAGCGGCCGGCGCTTAGGTGCGGAAGGATGGAGCGCACGTGTGCTGCGTCGGTGACATTATCGAGAATTAGAACCCACCCTTGGTGAGTTTCTAGCCACTGCAAGGCCCAATTAGCTAATGCGTCATGTGGTAGGAATTGTCCTAGAGTAGGCTGCAGTGAAGTAGCGAGATTCGCCAATCCGTTTTGTAGCGCTGACTCAGTATCGGCAGTGATCCACCAGACGAGATTGCAATCTCTGCCGTGTATGGCTGCCCAGTACGCTGCCAGTGTGCTTTTGCCGATTCCCCCTAGGCCGCAAACTACAATTGCCGGGATAGTCTCCTTATGTAGAGCCTCATTTATTAGATGCAGAATCTCACGCCTGCCTACGAAATGCCGCGGCACGCGCGGTAGATTGCTAAGTCTTACCGGGGTGGGTACGGCTTGTGGTGCCACTAGGACATCTGCAGATAGAAGCGTTGAATTATGGACGTGCTGTACAACGCTGGTATTATGATCACCGGTTACGGCGATCTCAATATCTCCGCCCGCTGCGACGGCGCGTGACCCGGATGCTTGAACGGTGGGCCTAGGTGTGGTCTTCTGCTCCTTCTTGCTGTTGTTCATTGGTCGTGTCTTGATGCGCTATCGCCCGTGTTTACAGTTCCTGTGATGTCGCCGCCCGCAGCAACTGAGCGGTCGCCATACGCGGTTATTCCGTGGGGCCGTCCCGGGGCGGGCTGTGATGGCACTTGCTGGCTAACCGTTCGCATCAATGTGGTGTTGCCAGTCGCAACTGTTCCGCTGATACTGCCGCCTGTAGACACGGATCTTTCCCCGGTAGAAACGACCGTCTGCCCAAGGGACTGTGTGTTCGTCCGAAGAAGCAGCAGCGATACAACTCCGGTGAGAAGAGCGACGACTGCTCCGATGACGCTGGCCACCTTATCGGCGTAGTCGAGATCTCCTGCGGCGGCTACTGCTATCAGGACGGTTGTGACCGCGGCCCCCGTCCCGGCTCCGGTTAAGGCAAGTCTTCTTCCCCACCCAGTCATGAGCCCATGATGCTCCGATCGCTCTGATCGCGCAGCTGGTTCCACACAACGAGTGCTTGGGCGCGATTCTGGTACGAATGGAGGCATCGCCCGCGCGGCGGGCAAGAAATGGCCCGGTCGTCAGGAGGCGAGCCGCACACCTGCCGGCTACGGATGCGGGCGGTGGAGCGGGTTTGGTCGGTGGCCTGCCCGGTCTGGGGTCGAGCCTGATCAGGGGGCCGTACGCTGGTTGGCAACTCGGGCAGGCTTTGGGCCTGACCGCAATGTGCACGAGTGGCCCCCTGGTCTTGCTCGACGCGGGGCCCGGACCGGGGAGGTGGCTAAAGCCGTGGAGCTCCCAGCCACGACGTACCCGTCTCTGGCATCAGGTGGCTGACTGCTGTGCGCGCGGCACGGACGCCGGCCGGGCTGGAGCGGGGCGTAGACAGACATCCGATGCGGTTGATCAGCCAAGCGGTGTTGGGGAAGGCGGTCTGCTCGCCGTAGGGGATGCGGTGGGTGAGGCAGTGTTGCAGGCAGCCCAGTAGCCGGTTGAAGAGGTTGCGCTGGGCTGCGACGTGTCGGTCTTCGGCTGTGCGGCGGTCGTAGTGGGCTCGTGTTCCAGGGGAGGCGGTGAGGGCGGCAAAGGCCCAGACGTAGCCGGCTGAGGCGAGACGCTGGTTCTTGATGTGCCTGGCAAGGACGGTGGACTTGCGTCCGGAGGATCTGGTGATGGGGGCGGATCCGGCGTAGGCCTTCAGAGCGCGGGGGCTGGTGAAGCGGGTGTGATCGTCACCGAGTTCGGCCAGGACGCGGGCTCCGGTCAGTGCGCCGAGGCCGGGGAAACTGGTGATGATCTCGGCGTCCTGGTGGGTGGCGAAGGCGGCGGTGGTGGCTGCTTCCAGGTCGTCGGCGTTGGTGCAGGCCGCGTCGAACTGCCGTAGCAGAGCAAGGTCTTTGGCGCCCATGGCCTGCTCGATCATGGGTGGCTGGTGCATCTGGGGTTCGCGGAGCAGGGTGTGGAGTCGTTCGACTTCACCGGTGATCTCCCGCTGGCGTCCGGCCTTCTTCAGGATCGCTCGCAGTTGCGGGCGGGTGAGCTGGGCGGCCTGGGTGGGTGTGGGGGCCGCGGCGAGCAGGGTGCGGGTGACGGGTGAGGCGAGGCCATCGCGGAAGTGGCGGAAGACGGTGAGGAAGCCGGGGAAGTACTCGCGCAGGTGGGAGCGAAGGCGGTTGCCGGTCTGGACGCGGTCCCAGACGGCGTCCTGGTGGGCTCGGGCCAGGACGGTGATGGCCTGGGCGAGGTGGCTGTCCGCGGGCAGGGGCCGGTGCTCCGCGGGGTCGGTGCGCAGGATGTTGGCCAGGACCTTGGCGTCGAGGTGGTCGAACTTCTTGCGGCTGAGTGCGTAGCGGTCGCGATAGCGGGCGGCGGTGAGCGGGTTGATCACGTAGATGGGTCTGCCGGTGGCGCGTAAGCAGGCGACCAGGAGCCCGTGAGAGGTCTCGATGGCCACCGGGATCGGGTTCTCTGGGCTGTCGCCGTGCTGGGCCAGCATGTCCAGGAGCTGGCTGAGGCCGGTAGGGGTGTCGTCGATGCGGAGCTTGTCCAGGAGGGTGCTGGCCTCGTCGAGCAGTGCGATGTCGTGGTGGTCGGTGGCCCAGTCGATGCCGCAGAACACGCTGGTCATAGCGAGTGTCCTTGGGTCGGTGGCGGTGGTGTGAGGTCGTCGCCGTGGCGGGGTTGCGCGTCTCCCTAATGGCAGGGCTCATGGGCCCGTCATCCGATTAGCCGTTCGCAATCCCAGCGGTCGCCAGGGGTCTCGGTCAGCTGCGGAACTGGGAGCGTTCGCCGAGCGGTGAGAGATGTTCCCTGGCGGCGGCTTGAACCACAAGAGCCAACGATGCCGCTATTTGTGTGCGAGCGGGGGTGGCGGGGCCGGTCCGCGCGGCGCCTAGCCGGAATTCCCCCCGGAATTCACATCCATTTAACCGGCAAGCCCGTCGTGTGCATTTCCCCGCACGACCGCAC